>CAZBHY010000179.1:0-2918 GCA_964491705.1 uncultured Planctomycetales bacterium | reverse complement strand
TACCTATTATCAGGTAGTATTTATATGTTTAAAAAACTGATCGGAGAAATATATTTTTGTGTTTTGGTCATCGGTTCTCAGTCGATTTAAGCAGGGGTCATTGAGCCGCAGGATGGCAGCCATTTTGACGTACATGGTGTTTATGAGGTGAAGACCCAGGGGTTTGATGGATCATCTGTTCAGGATCTGAACGCATTATCGTCGTCGATCAGCGAAGTGCTGATAGGATTGTTAAAGAATGCGCGCGTTAAGGTTAAGTTGGTTCAATTGGGTTTTGGGGGCGGCCTAATCCGGGTGCGTCGCAGCAGTGCGGTGATGCCGCTGTTAGATAGGGGTAACCGGGTCATTTCAAAAAAGGACATCGCCAAAATTCATGAGCAAGCGCGTTTATTGGGTATGAAGATGGATGAAATTATTCTTCATGATTTTCCGCAGGCCTATAAAGTCGATGACGTTAATCAGGCGGTTAATCCGATCGGCCTATATGGGCGCAAGCTGGAAGCCGAAGTCTTAATGGTGACGGTGAATAATACGATTGTTAAAAATTTGATCAAGGCGGTGAATCAGGCAGGGTTTGATGTGGATAATGTGTTTTTTACGGCCTGTACCGGAGCGCGGACAGCCTTGACTGATGCCGAGCGTCAACAGGGATGCGCTGTTGTGGATTTTGGCGCGACGGTGACAGATATTGCGATCTTTCGTTCTGGGCAACTGCGGTTTTTGGACAGCATTCCGTACGGCAGTGATGAGGTGACGCGTGCAATTGCGCGGACATTGAATATTTCATGGGATATGGCCGAGGATATGAAAAAATCATATGTGGTGGTGCGTCATGAGCAGCCTTCTGCGGATGAAGAGGTTTTGATTAAGACTGAAGACGGTTATGTTCCTGTTAAGAAAAATATGATGTCTGAATCGATTGAGCCAGTGGTGATTGATTTGTTGAATATGGTCAAGGCCTCGATCAAGCGGTCGGGGTGGGATGGACAGCTGGCAGCAGGTATGGTCGTCAGCGGCGGAGGTTCTCTGTTGTCAGGGTTTGCTGAGCGGTTGGATCAGGACATCGCAATGCCGGTTAAGCTGGCCAAGATTCCATTCACATCCAAACGGATGCATCATGCGGTAAAGTTTCTTTCGCCTATCGGTTTGGCTCGGGCGGGGTTTGATCGCAATGCCAGTTTATTGACGAAAAAGGGAGAGTATTCCAATTGGGTGCGTATGGCTCTTGAACGCACAAAAGAAATTTATGAAGAATATTTTTAAATCAGGTCTCTCTTCGCCATCTTCCCTTAATTATTTTTCCGCATAAGCGTGTAGTTAATATCTTTGAGAATGATTCTCAAACGGTCCATACTATTAAAGATGAAGAGCATCCAGAATGAATTAAGCAGCATCAGGAAGACAATCAGCAAGAGGTTGGTTGAATGCTGCGCGAGGATTGTCTGTGTCATGTTATTTGGTTCGATTTGTTCTGAGACAATGATATGTTGAATGGTGTTGACGAAAAAGAAGAAAAAGATAACAACCAGAACGACTTGAAAGAACATGGTATAAAAATGACGCATCATCCACCGGGCACAACGGTTATCGACCTGCCGTATCTTATTCATGAATTCTGTGAATGACATGCGATCCTCCTTTTGGTATTCCAACATCAGTGTATTATAAATCAGCTATTTTTCTATATTTTTCTTCTTTTTTTAACAATTGTCCGGCCATTGTATTTGGGCAAAAATGTTTTATACTTTGATTGTTATGATAAAGCAACGTCCTTACCTTAGATGCGGCGTGGGATTAAGGTACGGCAATGTGATGCGAGGTATAAAATGAAAAATATTCTGTATATCGTGGCATTGGTCATACTGGCATCCTCTGCTGCTTTGGCCAGCGGATCTGTTCAGGATGGTTTGTACAAGGTTTTTTTATCAGGAGAAGGCCAGCCTCTTTTTATTTTAGAAATGCAGCGAAATATGGTCAGAGACGGCGCGGTATTTCAGTTTTATGATACAGGCGAAGTCGAAAAGATCGCATGGTATTCTCACGGTGATTTGGATGGCACCTCCCGTTCTTTTTGGACCGATGGCCGTCTTAAATCCTTGGCGGATTATAAAGCAGGCATCCGCCACGGGCGACTTCATTCTTATGATCGTTCGGGTAATCCGCAGATCAAAATGCATTATGTAGACGGGGCCCTGGAGGGAAAAGGATATTATTATGATGATGGCGTCTTGGATAAAACCGTGGTTTATGAGCAGGGCCGTGCGGTGGCTGTGATTGATGACGCGCTTTAATGCGAAGGGCGGAATTGCGATCCGCCCATGCGTTGCATAATGTCATGAGTGATTGTTAGACCCACCTGTGTCAGTATCAAAATCTTTCAAAATCTTTTTAAAATCCAAAAGTTTTGTTACAATAACTCAAATGATTTTTATCATAGGAGGAGGGCATGTTTTGTGCGTTTCATAAACAGCGTTTGGCGCAGGGAGAATGTTCCGCATGCGGCAAACCGGTCTGTTCCGAGTGTCATCGGATGATGAACGGAAAGATTTTTTGTGTTCATTGTTTGCCATCTGGGGGGGATGTCGGTGAGAAAAAATATCTGCCGCGTCAGCCCCTTTTGGCAGCGCTGTTGGGAATTTTTCCCGGGTTGGGTCAGGTTTATAATGGGCAGATGCTCAAAGGCTTTTTTATTTTTTTTACCTCTTGGCTGGTGATCCCTTGGCTGTATGGAATTTATGATGCATACACGGTCGCATGTCAGATCAATAACCAGGATGTTGATGTTAATTTATCACCGGCGTTGTTGGCCGGGTGCTTGATGTCCATGGTTCTGCTCTTTGGCCTGTTTTCCGGCGGGCCGTTTTTTATGCTCAGAGGATTGCCTTATATCGTGGATGTGGTCTCTGGACAATCCGGTC
>CAZBHY010000178.1:0-2921 GCA_964491705.1 uncultured Planctomycetales bacterium | reverse complement strand
CGGGAGGTCCGGAGGAGGCGGGGCCTCGGGAAGATGGTAGGGTCATTATCGATCAGGATCAACGGAAGGGGTGGATATCATGAACAAACATGGAAATATATGGATTGGGGTTGTGATCGCCGTGGTGGTCATCGGAGTGATCGGGTTTAGCTGGTATATTGGAGGATATAATCGTGCGGTTGCGTTAGATGAGAATGTCAAATCCGCATGGTCACAGGTGGAGAATCAGCTTCAGCGTCGCAATGATCTGATCCCGAATCTGGTCAATACCGTCAAAGGATTCGCTGCTCAGGAGAAGGATATTTTTACAGAGGTTGCGCGTCTGCGCAGTCAATGGGGTGAGGCCAAAACGGTTTCGGATAAGATTGAGCAGTCCAATGCGATGACAGGGGCGTTGTCGCGGCTGTTATTGGTGGCAGAGAATTATCCGCAATTGAAGTCGAATGAGAATTTTTTGACACTGCAGAGCCAATTAGAGGGAACAGAGAATCGTATCGCGGTTGAGCGTATGCGCTATAATCAGGGTGTCCAGGCCTTCAATCAATTCCGACGGTCATTCTTTGGGCGGTTTTTTACCAATGCGGCGGGAGTGACAGAGCCGGCTGTTTATTTTGAAGCGACGGAAGAGGCCAAGACAACGGTGCCGCAGGTCCAGTTTTAAAATATCAGCCTTGGGCGTGCAACGGTTCGACACGATCGATGTTACAAAAGGAAAAAGGATGTCATTGCATTTAAAAAAAATAAATGGGTTTACACAGCGCCGAGGACCGGTGCTTTTGATTATTATGGACGGCGTTGGGATTGGCCGTCGTGATGAGAGTGACGGTGTTTTTTTGGCCAAGACTCCGTGTCTGGATCGTTTGATGCAGCAGGAGTTATATACGCAGCTTCAGGCGCATGGCACTGCCGTGGGAATGCCCAGTGATGAGGATATGGGCAATAGCGAGGTCGGGCACAATGCGCTGGGTGCTGGCCGGGTCTTTGCCCAGGGGGCTAAACTTGTGCAGAGATCGATTGATGACGGGAGTATTTTTAAAACGTCGGCTTGGGATCAGATCATTCAGCACGGGGTGTCGGATGCAACGGTTCATTTTATCGGCCTTTTGTCCGACGGGAATGTGCACTCGCATATTGAGCATCTGTTTGCGATGCTGCGCCAATGTGCGGGGCAGGGAGTCAAGACGGTTCGCATTCATGCCTTATTAGATGGACGGGATGTTTTTGAACGGTCTGCGTTGCAGTATATTGATCGCACCGAAGCAGTTCTCAAGGAATTGAATGCGCAGTATGGCGTGGATTATCGGATCGCGTCTGGCGGCGGCCGAATGGTCACCACGATGGATCGGTATCAGGCGGATTGGCAGATTGTTGAGCGGGGATGGAAGGCGCATGTTTTGGGTCAGGCGCGCCGGTTTTCTTCGGCCAGCGCAGCTGTTCAAACGTATTATGATGAAGATCCGGATATGACCGACCAGTATATGGATGCCTTTGTGATTGAAGAAAACAGCCAGCCGGTCGGAATGATCGAAGATCATGATGCCGTGATTTGTTTTAATTTTCGGGGAGACAGAGCGATTGAATTATCCCAGGCCTTTGACGATGCGGATTTTGCGCATTTTGACCGTCAACGTGTGCCCAAGGTTTTTTATGCGGGGATGATGGAATATGACGGGGATTTGCATGTCCCGCAGCATTATCTGGTCAACCCTCCGCAGATTGATCGATCGGTGAGCGAATATTTATGCGCCAACGGGATCCGGTCATTTGCGCTGTCGGAGACGCAGAAGTTCGGGCATGTGACCTATTTTTGGAATGGGAATAAATCGGGATATATTGATCACTCGCTGGAAGAGTTTGTGGAGATTCCGTCGGATAAAATTCAGTTCGATAAGGCGCCGCGCATGAAAGCACCGGAGATTACCGACAAGGCCATGGAATTGTTGCGCAGCGGCAGGTTTCAGTGCGGCCGCATCAATTTTGCCAATGGCGATATGGTCGGGCACACCGGCAAACCCAAGGCGATTATTGAGGCCGTTGAAACCGTTGATATTGCGGTCAGCCGTTTGATTGATGTGGTGGTCAAGGAGTTGGGCGGCATTGTGATGGTGACCGCGGATCATGGGAACGCCGATCAGATGTTTACGGTCAAAAAAGGCCATCAGAGTGTCAGTACTGCGCATTCGTTGAATCCGGTTCCGTTGGCCATTGTGGATGGAGGATATCGGCAGGAATATCGCATGGCCACGCTGGAGAAAAAAGGGCTGTCGAATGTCGCGGCGACGTTATTAAATCTCTTGGGATTTGAGAAGCCCGACGATTATGATCCGTCATTGATCACATTCTCCACGCCGTCAGCGTAAGGGCATTGAACATTGGTTATAAGGAGGCATTTCGTGAGTGATAAATATCAAGATCTTTTTCACCGTGCTCCGGTGGCGATTGTTGAGTTGGATTATCGGCCGTTGATGGTGTTGCAGCGGGATATGACATCGCGCAACTCATCAGAGATCCGCAGTTTCCTTTTGAAAAATACGCGTAAACTCAAGGCGGCGTTTCAGGCGGTTAAGATTTTGAATGTCAATAAAGGCGCACTGAATTTTTACGGGGTCGCGGATAAAAAGGCATTTTTCTCCCGACTGACTATGTCGTTTACTGGGCGGGCCTTTGATGTGCTGGTGGAGCAGTGTGTCTCGTTGTTCAGCGGCGAAGCGGAATTTTCCGGCGAGATGAAATGCCGCATGGCCAACGGCCGTGTTCAGGATGTCTTTTTTAAATCGGTTGTTCATACGCAAAATCGGAAACAGAATTTTGCATCGGTTGTTTTGACATTGCAGGATATCACCGCGTGGAAAAAGTTAGAACGGCAATTGCGCAAGAAGACCCAGGTTGATGGGTTGACCGGTCTGTTTAACCAGACCGCG
>CAZBHY010000177.1:0-2945 GCA_964491705.1 uncultured Planctomycetales bacterium | reverse complement strand
TTGTCAATTTCTTCTTTTAACACACCTTTTAAACTCATTGGATCTCCAAAAAATTACCATACAAATATGAGAAAAGTATACCATGTATGGTAACCACTTCCAATAAAATAAGTAGGGACAGACCCCCTTATCCTTTTTTTCATTGCTATGTTTTATGCTCAATATGACGTACACAATCCTGTATCTTATACATAAAATATACTCTTTCACAATAAACAGGGACAGGACAATTTATGAATTAACAATGAATAACGAATAGATAATAATTGAGGTACCCGCCTGAGGCGGGCTTGTAGCGCCCGCAAGGGCGTACGCCATCTATTCACTATTCACTTAAAATAAATCGCGCTGTCGCGTATATTAATTAATAATGAATAACGAATAGATAATAATTGAGGTACCCGCCTGAGGCGGGCTTGTAGCGCCCGCAAGGGCGCACGCCATCTATTTTCCCTATGCCATATTCCCTATTCCTTATTCCTTACTCCTTATTCTCTATTCACTTTAATTTTTTCCAATACGCCTCATCCATTTGCGGATGGTAGGCTTTGGCAAACTCCTTGATCGCCGCAATTTTTTTCGCCAGGATCTCATCCTTAATGGCCCACTGTTCAACGAGGTTCCGGTGTTGCGCCTGCATCAGACAGGCAAAGACCTCGGCCTGATCTTCCACCACCGACTCCATGGCGTAATCCGTCACAAACCCAGGCTGGTCAGGGGCATAATAATTCAGGGGATTGGTTTTACCCCGCATGCGCCGATGCGGCCCGTAAACAAAATCAGGCGCGTTGAGGGCGCCCCACGCCGCATCATGCAATAAATAAAAATCTGCTCTTTTCCCCACCATCATATGAAAGATCTCATGATGAATGCTGTGCCGCTGCTGCGCTTTATTGTTTGCAAAACGGGACATGTCAAAGAACATCACCCCCGCCGCCCTGCTGTACAGGCCCTGCGCTGCTTTTTCCCCGCCGAACAAACGCATCACGATGCCGATGCCGCGGACATCCTGATCTTTAAAAAATCCCGACGGATATTTGTTGATCTCTTCTTCAAACAACGTGAGATACTCACTCAGGCGGGGATAGGCGCTGGGCGGGACCTCAGCGAACTTGAGATACTCTGACTTCACCGGAAAATCCGCGTATCGAAAAGAGATCTGATAGCGCGATTGCAGCCGTTGGATATGCTCATGGATTTTATGGACAAAATCCTCTTGGGCGCAAACAGCAATGGGCAGTGCGACGATACACAGTATGAAAAAAAACAAACCCTTGGCCCACCGTCGATCATTCATAACGCCTCTTATCTTAAAAACGACTCAATGCTCCAACACGCCAGATACCCACGAAAAAAACCGTTCTGTCCACTTCACCAGTTCCTCTGCCTCTTTGGCTGAGACATTGCGCCCTTCATATTGGATCGCGTTCTTTTTGGCAATCACGCGCTTAAGCGCGCCGCACCTTTCCTTCACATCCGGCAGCCTGGTCTGCATCACCAGATCACACACATCCCCATGATTCTGTGAAACAGAACGCATCCCTTTTTCAAAAACACAAACCGCGTCTGCCGACGATATAACCGTCTGAACAGCCAACGTCCCGACAGCATTAAAGTTCTTCTGCTCAAAAGCGGACGTCATTGCATTGTAATTATCTCTTGCCTTCTGAAAATACCGCTTTGCCTGAGAATGGTCTTCATTTTTTGTGCGTAATGATTTTGCGCCCATACCCCTTTCCCCCTGTGATAACATCCTCGCCAAAAATGACGTCATAGGATGTGGTTAATGTTGAGACAGGGGGAAGATTTTTTTTAAGAAGATCCCGGAAGGCCTTTTTTGATTTCACATAAGGGTCAAGGCTGATCCCGAAATATGTAAAAAATTCAGGGCTGATCTGATCCAAAAAAACCTGAAGGACACGTTCTTCATCCGGCTGACGGCCCACAATGACCGCGATATCCGCATCGCTTCCTTTGCTGGGATGGCCCTCCTGACGGCTTCCGTAAAATAACACAGAAACAATTTTCTTCTCAAGGCCGGCCTTCTTGATCATACGCCCCAGGAATTGCGCCATATCCGCCTTAAAATTTTTTTCAACAGAAAAGGCCGGCAAAAGGATGTCCTGCACGACCCGGTTCTTGCCGTTGAGCTGATAAACGTGACTGCGCCCGATCGCCTCCATCAAGACAATATGCTGATCATAAAGGGCCTTGAGTGCGGCATGCGCGGATGGGGCTGTTGTCTTAATCTGACGCGCGACCTCCCGACCAGTTGCCTGATACCCATCCTGCCGCTGGGCAAGCAGCCTGAGGACCTTGAGCTTGATCTCGGTATTTAAAATTTCATTTAATGTCTCATCCATAAAAGTTCCTTGCGAACCATGTGTTAATTATACTTTACATATGTAAAGTATAGTTTACAAAGAAAAATCTGTCAAATCAATCGGGTCTGCGCCTACGGGTACCGCCTAGACAATCTTTCTCTGCCAGTTCCAGGCGTCGCGCAAGGCGTCGGCCAGCGTCAGCCGCGTCTTCCACCCCATCACGGTGCGGGCCTTATCGCAATTCGCGTACAAGGATTCAACATCCCCCGCACGACGGGGGCCCATGGCGTAATCCACTTTGACCCCGGTCACCTGCTCAAACGTCCGGATGACCTCAAGCACGGTGTGGCCTTTGCCGGTGCCGAGATTGAACACATTATAAAAGGATGAAGGATCAGTAGAACCAACTTCCTTGCCTTTATCCTTCTCCTGAAGATACTGCAAGGCGCTGATATGCGCCCGCGCCAGATCCATGACATGGATATAATCGCGCACCGGGGTTCCGTCGGGCGTGGCGTAGTCGCTGCCGAACACTGTCAACCGGGGCAATCGGCCTGCGGCTGTTTGGGTAATAAAGGGAACAAGATTATTGGGAATACCGATCGGCAGTTCGCCGATCAA
>CAZBHY010000176.1:0-2955 GCA_964491705.1 uncultured Planctomycetales bacterium | reverse complement strand
GCTGTTCGGATCGGAGTTCCAAAAAAGTGAAAACAAACCGGTGGAATATGTTAAGGATATTACGCCGGATCTGCCGCATATGTTGGGAGACAAAATTCAGTTGGAGGAGATCTTTTTTAATTTTGCGAATAACGCGCTTTATGCGGTGCGGCATGCGGAGGTCAAAAAGATCACACTTAAGATCTTTCTTAAAAATGATGACTGGCTGCGTATCGAGTACGCGGATACCGGCAGCGGGATTGATGCAAAGATCATCAAGGATATTTTTCTGGCGCATGTGACGACCAAGGGCTCATCTGAAGGGACGGGCCTGGGGTTATTCCGCGTGCGCAAGATCGTTGAACTTCACAACGGCAAGGTATGGGCAGAGTCTGAAGGCAAGGATAAAGGAACGACGATGATCGTTGAATTTCCTGTGTTTAAAGGTGATGTCCAGGCCTTGTTGGATCAGGATAAACCGTCCGATCCGCCGACGCGGGGGTTTTAGGGGGTTGTCATGGCGGTAGAGCTTGTTAAGGTGTTAGCTATTGATGGGGAGCCGGGGATATTGGATATTATCCAAAAGGCGCTTGCTTTAAGGAAGGGGTTTGAAGTTTTTACAAGTAGTGATGCGACAGAGGCTATGGAAATTTTTCAGCGAGAGCGTCCTGATATATGCGTGATTGAATTGTATCAGACAGGCTGCAGGACAGGTATTGATGGTCTTGCGGTTTTAAGGAAGGTCAAGAGATTGAATCCCGATTGTGAGTGTCTGATGCTGACTTTTTTTGACACTCCCGCCAAGGTTATTTTTGAAGCCCATATGGCTGGTTTTACTGCTGAGATCCGCCGGTCTGATGGAATAGTTCGTTCAATGCCGGCGTTCACTAAACTGGCATATCTTATTCTTGAAAGAAGAAAGCTGCAGGCCGCTCAAACAATTGATGAGATTGAAAGTCGGTTGAATAATATTTTT
The DNA here is from genome assembly GCA_964491705.1 of uncultured Planctomycetales bacterium. Taxonomy (GTDB): domain Bacteria; phylum Omnitrophota; class Gorgyraeia; order Zapsychrales; family JANLHA01; genus JAKLFA01. Next base: position 2,000 of record CAZBHY010000176.1, on the reverse strand, counting down.
AGGTTCAAATCTTTGGCGTATGAATATTTTTATTATGAAAATCTTAAGCGGTTGTTTAGTGATTTGGGACGATGTTTTATTATTGGAAGACCAGATGATTAAACGGAGGGGCCGATGAATGAAAAGAAGTTAAAGGTGCTGATCCTTGATGATGAGGAAGGGATCGTTGATTTTATGGGAAGGATTTTACAGGTTCGGGGATTTGAGATCTGCCAGGCATGCAACGGGGAGGCGGCGGTGCGGATCTTTGAAGAACAGAGGCCGGATATCTGTGTTCTGGATGTGCATTTAAAGGATTCTGTGATCGACGGGGTCGAGACGCTCGCGCGGATCAAAGCGATTGATTCAAATGCGATCTGCATTATGGTGACGCGCATCACGGATCAGGCAACTGTTGACCGGTCGCGCGCGTTGGGTGTTACCGAGTATCTATTTAAACCGATCGATACAAAAGAACTGTTAGGAGTGATCGCGCGTGTTGCCGAAACAGTTCAAAAGAAGGTGTAAATGGCCAAGCCGTTATCTAATGAAGCGGAATTGTACCAGAGAATCCGGGAGGAAGGGATTGCAGTCCATCCTTTTGTCTGGGACACGATGTATCATTATCTGGGGGATTATGTTTCGGCCATTAATTTGATTGTGTCATTGGCTGTAGAGACCGGGGAGTCGGTTCCTTTGGATAATGCGCGCCGCATCCTGGATTACACCAACCAGATCAAAGAGGCGGTGGATAAAGTGCTTCATCCTGAAAAGATCCTTGATGGTGACGGCAGGCTGACGAAGATCCGGCAGGAAGAAATGGCGCTTCATCCGGTCATTAAGGAATTCTTTACGCATTATATCGGCAATGACACGCAGATGATCAATTTTGTTGCGAGTTTTTATTTAGATCCGATGGATGAGCAGCCGATCTTGGTTGATGACGCGAAAAAAATTTTGGCACATACGGTCAGTATGAAAAATTTTCTGGATCGGCTGAGGGAAGCCACGGCCTTTGGTTTATAGCTGGAGACGGGGGTAAAATATGCGGCTTTTTTGCACAAAAAAATTTCTGACAGAGCTGCGTTTGAAGAAGGCAGACTTATCCGATCCGCGGCCTGTGGATCATCCTTTGGATGAATGGCACGCGCACATCTTTTTCCTATACCCTCGCCGTAAATGCGCTATTTTCATGCATGCGCAGACAAAATTTTGCTTTGTGGCTTATGACAGGCGCCGGGCTCAGTTGAATGATATCAGGGGAATTTTCCGCAAAGGATTGGGTCAGGCCCTTTTTGACGAACATTATCCGGCCCCGGTGATCAAATTGTTCAATGATCGATTAGAAGATATTCATATCAGCGTTGCGCAAGATAGAAGGACATTGGGATTTATTAATAATCGGGTGCAGGAGCTGAAATATATGGTGGAGAGCGATCCGCAGGATCGGAGGCTTTGGGATGAGGGAATTGCCGGACTTGCTTTGCGCCGGCGTCCGATGGCTACAGAAAAATGGGGCCTTTCTGTTGAGCTGATGAGGGATGTTCTGCAAAATTGTTCTGAATTAAAAGGGGTGGAAATTTCTCCGGCGGGTTATGAGCATGATGAACTGGAGAGATTTTATGAGACGCTTCATTATTGAAGGGATGCCTCGTGGGATCATGAGTAGCCAAAAGGACAAATTTGGACGATGTCCACCCTTAATGGCGGGACATGGCGCAATTGATTATATATCAAATCGTTATGGAATTTTCGGTCTGAAAATAGTGGACAAATTTGGACATTTTTGCTTGTAGAAAGCGTTAAATGACAGGCAAAATAACCGGATAAGCAGACTCGAATAATTCTGAAGGCACCTTAGAATACACAGCGCTCTCGGATTTGGGATATATATTGATATTGGCAGATCTGATCACTATAATAGGCAATGGAAATCCGAGAGTGGTACTAGAGGCATCCAGTCTCTGCCACCCCAAATAAAAAAGCACCCTTTTTGGGTGTTTTTTTATTTGTGATTGATA
>CAZBHY010000175.1:0-2961 GCA_964491705.1 uncultured Planctomycetales bacterium | reverse complement strand
TGATGGAGTTCGCCAAGCCGCGCTGCAACGACGTGCACCCGACCATGAAACCGGTGGAAATGCTGATTTACTTGCTCAAAAACTCAAGTCAGCGCGGCGACATCGTGTTCGACACTTTTGGTGGTTCTGGAAGCACCTTAATCGCCTGCGAGCAGACCGGACGCCAATGCCGCATCATGGAATTGGACGAAAAATATTGCGACGTCATCAGAAAACGCTGGGCGGAGTTCAAGCACGGCGAGGGGTGCAACTGGGTGGAAAAAACGCCTCCGGCGAAACCGGAGGCGTGACACGTCATTGGGCGAGAAATCCTTTTCTCAAGACACCATCGGCAATGTGCCAATGGGTGGAGCAGGTTTTTTCGAGAAACATTTGGTCGTGACTGATTAAGAGCAGTGCGCCCGCACACTCCGCCAGTGCCACCTCCAAACAGCGGATCGACGGCAAATCCAGGTGGTTGGTCGGTTCGTCCAAGACGATTAATTTTACCTGACGCAACACCCCCAAACCGAAGAAGAGCTTGCGCCATTCACCCGGACTGCAACTGGCCGAATCCAACACCCGCTCCGGGCGCGAACCCAGCGACGCCACCACATTCATCACCTTGCTGAAATCATCGCGCCCAAGTTCGCGCAAAGTGGCGTAAATCGCGGCGGTCATACTTGAATCGAGCTCCTGCGGCATATACAAATATTCCGTAGGATTGAGCTTCAACTCCGGCAACAGTCGGCGTAACAGCGTACTTTTGCCGCCGCCGTTGTCGCCGGTTAATGCAATCCGGTCGCGGTTGCCGACGACGAGTTCGGGGAACGTCAACGTGCGGCTTTCCCCGAGCGGCAACACCCCCGCCGGAAGTTCCAAAAGAGTATTGCGACTTGAATAACCACCGTAGGGAATCTTCAAGCCATATTGCGCCTTTTTGACTTGCCCAAGTTCGGCAAGCTCCGTTTCGGCGCGTTCGGCGGCTTTGTGCTGGAGTTTGGCCAGATCGCCGGCGGTGCGGTCGCGGCCGGTAATGCGGGCGGCGTCAATCCGCCCTTTACCGTCGTGATCGTGACGGTCGAGCTTGCGTTTGCAGTCGGCATTGCGCGATTTCTGCTCCTTTTCGCGGCGGCGCTGGAGTTCGGTTTTGGTGCGCTTGAGTTCGCGCTTCAAGGTTTGTTGTTGCGTCAAAAGTTGGTCGATTTCGGACTCCTGCGCGGCGATTCCGGCGGTTACTCCGCCCGCTCGCAACGTCGCCTTGCCGTGCTCCAGAAACAGACACTGCGAACAAAGCGCATCCAGCAATTCGCGGTCGTGGCTGACGATTACGCCGATGCCGCGAAACGCGGCAAGCTCACGCAACAATAGTTCGCGGCCGGAAGCGTCCAGATGGTTGGTCGGTTCGTCAATGCACAAAATATCCGGCCGTTGAAACAGCGCCGTGGCAATCTGGAGCTTTTTGCGCTCACCGAGTGAAAGCGTCTGCCAACGCGCGAGCATTTCCGGTGTGAGCTTGAGATTCTCGCACAAACGAAACGCATAGCCGTCGGTGGCGGTGAACAAATTCGCCGCAACGTCGGGCGGCTCGAACACCTCCTGCATGCAGAATACGACGGGGCCCGAAGCTGAAACCGTACCGCGATCCGGCTTTAGAAGTCCAGAGAGGAGCTTCAACAAGGTGCTTTTGCCGCACCCGTTGGCGCCGACCACGCCGGTAAAACCGCCGGGAAACGACAAAGAGAGTTCATCGAACAACGGTTCGACGGCACCATCATATTCAAAGGAAATTCGGGAAATAAAAAGATGAAAAGACATACGGCCTCCGCGACAAAAAACAACACCGCCAGCGGATAAAATGAATTCCGCTTAAAATCAGAAACACAGACGAAAAACGCCTGTCCATGGTCGTGTTGTTAGTTGCGCACTGGTATGTCCTCCATTGGGTTGTGATATAATATAGTGTGCTTTGCCTGAAAATGCAAGTGAATATGCTTATGCCTCCGGCTCGTCGGCAAATGCCGCGGGATTGAGTTTGAATTTGCCGCGTACTTCGGCTTTGACGATGCGCGGAACCTCCTTGCTGGCGATTTCGCGGAAGATGGCGGAGTAGAGGCTCTGCTCCGGAGTTTTCGCGGCGGTCGAAATCCACAGTCCGGCGGCGACGGCCTTGGCGACCAGCTCTTTCGTGGTCACGCCCATTCTCGGCTACGACGACATCGAAACGTTGCAGGAGGTCGTCAGAGTCCTCCGCAAAGCCGGAGCCAAGGCCGACAGCGAAGTCACCAGCCAGCACATCCACATCGGCGTGGAAGGCTTTACGGCGCGGCAGATCGCCAACCTCGCGCGAATCTACTACAAGCAGGAAGCCCTCCTCCTCAAGGCCGCCGGAACGCACGACAGCCGCCTCCGGCGCTACACCAAGCCGACCGACCGCGAGTTCATCGCCCGCCTCGAAGCCGCGAAGCCCGACACCAAGGAAGAACTGAACAAGGCATGGTTCGGCTACGCCAACCCGAATCCGGAGCACTACGACAGCGCCCGCTACAGGAGCCTTAACCTCAACAACGTATGGCGGATGGGCACGGTAGAGTTCAGACTCTTCAACGGCGTCGACCACGCCGGAGTCGCCAAGAGTCACATCCACCTCTGCCTCGCCCTCGCGGCCAAGGCGCTCACCGCGAAATGCGCCAGCACCAAATGCCCACGCGAATTCAGCGAAACCAGCGCCAAATACGACCTCCGCGTTCTACTCCTCCGCCTCGGACTGATCGGGAACGAATTCAAGAACACCCGCATGCACCTGTTGAAGAACCTCCCCGGCAGCGCGGCATGGAAAAACGGCCGCCCCGAAGGACGGTAAACAACCCGATGGCGGCCGGAAGCCTCCTGCCGCCGTCACCATGAGGATGACATGAAAATACGAATCCATGAAACCGACTTCGAAGGCCGTCCGGTCGACTGCACGGGAGAATATTTCTC
>CAZBHY010000174.1:0-2963 GCA_964491705.1 uncultured Planctomycetales bacterium | reverse complement strand
AATCGACCCTATTTGGTGAGTATGAAACGAGAACATATTATTGAAATTCAAGGTGTTGTTATTTTCACATTGGGCCTGTTATTATTAGCCAGCCTCATTTCTTTTGTCCCCGAAGATCTGCCATGGTATGCATCCAGCCCGAATGTCCCGGCACGGAATTTTGTCCGCATTGTTGGCGCGTATACCGCGGGCACCGTCCTTTTTATCTTTGGCTACAGTGCATACTTTTTAGCTGCCTTTTTGATTTTTTGGAGCTGGAATAAATTTTCTGACCGTGATATCAAGTTTACGTTTTCAAAATTATTTTTTGCATTAATTTTATTCTGTTCGGTCAGCACCCTTTTCAGCATGATCGGACCTCAGGCTGAGGCGGCACGTTTTCAGAGAGCAGGCCTGGTGGGATTTTTTTGTGCGGATTTTTTAATACGGTATGTGGGCTGGACCGGCGCCTATATTCTTCTGTTTGGGTTGGCCGCGCTGGGAATGATTGTGACAGGTGAATTTCTTGTCTCGCCATTTTTATTTAAAGCCGTCGATGCGACACACACATTGTTGATATCGTTGAGAGAACGGTGGAATGATAAAAGAGAAGAATGGGCGTCGCAGGAACAGCCGGTTAAAAAGCGTGAAGAGGTCAAAGTCAGGCGTTCGGGTAAGTCTGATGCCACGGTGGCCGATCAGCGAAAAGTTGCGCCAGAGAAAACAAAGGACGCAGTCAAAGAAGATCGTGGGGCGAATAAGACAGTTCAACCAGCCAAGCCACTTGCATCCGACGAACAACGCGATAGTAAGCCGGTGATTCGGATTGCCAATCCCGCATCGACAGGGGAGGTGCAGGAGGTTAAACCGAAGATACGCGGGGAATATCATTTTCCGAGTTTGGATCTGTTGGCGGATGTGCCCAAGGAATCCATCAGCGCGCTGCAAAGTGATTTGGAGCACGGGGCGGCTGTTTTGGAAACAACGCTGACGGATTTTAATGTCAAGGCCCGTGTGGCAGACATTGATCGTGGTCCGGTCATTACCCGTTATGAACTTGAACCGGCACCTGGGGTGAAGGTGAATCGCATTACAGCCTTGGCTGATGACATTGCCTTGGCGATGCGCGTGGCTGCTGTCCGGATTGTTGCGCCGATTCCAGGAAAAAATCGTGTTGGGATTGAAGTGCCCAATAGTGCGAAGGCGGCGGTGTATTTAAAAGATGTGTTGGCGCAACCACAGTTTCAAAATGCAAAATCCAAGCTGACACTTGCCTTGGGAAAAGATATTTCCGGTAGTCCGCTGGTCGCGGATTTGGCGGATATGCCGCATCTTTTGATCGCGGGAACCACCGGTGCCGGTAAGACGGTGTGCGTGAACACGATCATTATGTCGATGCTGTTTAACGCCTCGCCGGATGAGTTGAAATTTTTGATGGTCGATCCCAAGATGGTGGAATTGACGCCATATAATGATATTCCACATATGCTGTGCCCGGCCGTGACCGATGCCAAGAAGGTTGCCGCGGCGTTGGCCTGGGTGGTCAGCGAAATGGAGAATCGATATAAATTATTGCAAAAGGCCAAGGCGCGTAATATCAGCGGCTATCATGCCAAGGGATTAGAGATGCCGTATATTGTGGTCGTGATCGATGAGCTGGCTGATCTGATGCAGGTGGCCGCGAAAACGATTGAAAGCGCGATCACCCGTCTCGCGCAGCTATCGCGTGCGGTTGGGATCCATTTGATTTTAGCGACACAGCGTCCATCGGTGGATGTCATCACGGGCGTCATCAAGGCGAATTTTCCGGCCAGGATATCATTTAAGGTCGCTTCAAAAATTGATTCGCGTACGGTCTTAGATATGAATGGCGCCGAGACACTGTTGGGCAAGGGGGACTTGCTGTTTATTAAGCCCGGCGATCCGAAACCGACACGCGGGCAATGCAGTTTTGTATCCGATCAAGAGGTGGCGCGGGTGATTGATTTTATCAAGGTTCAACAGACTCCGGATTATAATGAAACCATTTTACAGCAGCAGCCCGGCGGAGGCGCTGGCTCTGCCGAGGATCAATCGGATGAATTATATGATGAGGCTGTCAAGCTGGTGATTGAAACCAATCAAGCCTCTGTTTCGATTTTACAACGTCGCATGCGATTGGGCTATACGCGGGCAGCTCGCTTGATTGATATGATGGAACAGAAAGGGGTGGTTGGTCCTTATTGCGGAAGTAAGCCGCGGGATATTTTGGTGGATCGTGAAGAGTGGTTGATGCAGAATATGAATGAAGGGGAACAACCATGAGGTTTGATTATGCCAGATAGCAGCTCGCAGATGAAGACAGCTGGAGAAACCTTAAAAGATGCACGTGAGTCCAAGGGGCTTTCGTTGTTGACAGTGCACGAATCAACCAAAATTCCTTTAGATGTTCTTAAGGCGATTGAAGAAGGATATTCAGTCAGGATCGTATCACCGTTTTATTTTAAAGGCTTCATTAAGATGTATGCGGAGTATTTAGGAATCGATCCGGTGAAGGTACTGGAACATCCTATTCCTGTTCTCGAGAAGAAAAAGAATATCGAGCCGAAGATTAAAAAGGTGCGTGAGAAGGTTTATCATATTCCGGAAGATGAGTTTGATTTCAATAAATGGATTCCCAAAGAGCGGCAGCGTCAGATTGTCAAATGGGTCGGCGTTCTCATTGTTGTTTTTTTGTGCATCAGGATCGCGGGGTGCCTGATGGCGAAAAGGCAATCACCGAAGAAGAACGATATAAAATCGATGGCTGTGGATGCTCCCAAGGCCGTATCTCCCCAGGAGGCAGCTCAGCAGAAACTTGTTGCTCAGCCGACGCCGGCGGTTGCTGCGTCAGTGGCGCCTCAGCCGGTGGAAGCCGCGCAGAATGTTCCTAGCGATAAGGTTCGAGTGGTTGTACGGGTGATTAAAGGCGGCTGGCTTCAGGTGAGGGTTGACGGCCATGTGGT
>CAZBHY010000173.1:0-2985 GCA_964491705.1 uncultured Planctomycetales bacterium | reverse complement strand
GCCGATCCTCTAATGATTTGTTACGCTCTAAGGCCACATCCAACTGACTCTGCAGGTCCGCAACGCGCTGCTCAGCAGCCTGTTCTTTTTGTGTCCACTGTGCTTTCAGGTCCTCATTGGACTTCTTTAAAGCATCCAATGCCTCTTGCAATTCACGATTCTCTTTACCCACTTCATCCCGTATGCTCTGCGCCAAATCCAATTCCCCTAAAAGGCTTTCAATCTTATCTTCTGCCTCTTTGGCACTGCGCTCAAGGATATCGTTCTGCTTTTTGACTTCCTGTAACTGGCCCCGCAGCTCGCTCTCAGAGGCTTCCAGCCGCATTGAATATTCCTCGGCGGCTTCACGCAACTGAACCTGTTTCACCAATAAAAACACAGAAATCGCCGTCAAGGAAACAAAAATAATCACAATGAGGATCACAAAAATTGTCATCGCTTTGCCGGAATCGTTACGCATGCCGAACCCCTCCCGTGATAAAATGTTTAAACTAAAATTATTATATGGGGAAAAAAAGTGAAGTAAAGAGAATTTAAGTTTTTTAACGCCGAAAATGCACTGCGCAACCACATCGTCAGGTTAAGAATGGGAGTTCACACATTTTTCCAGAATGTCTTCCACATGCAAAAACTCCTCAGGCAAGGGGACAGAGAATTCCAGGTCATAATATTTTTCCGGATGGCGAAAGCGAATGGATTGCGCATGCAGGGCCAACCTGGAAAAACTCTGCGCGCGTCCATATTTTTCATCTCCTAAAACAGGATGACCGATATATTTCATATGAACGCGCAACTGATGCGTTCGCCCGGTTTTAGGAAAAAGCGCAACCAGCGTTGCCGCCGTCCCAAACCGTTGGATGACTTTATACCATGTCTCCGCAGAACGCGCTTTTAAAGAATCATAGGACACTGCCTTCTTGTCAAAATGAATCGCGTGTTTCCCGATGGGCGCGTCAATTCGCCCTTCATCCAACTCCACGCATCCCTTAACGACGGCAATATATTTTTTGACCACCTTACGTTTCTCAAATTGCCGTGCCAGATGGACATGCGCCTGATCCGTTTTAGCGGCCAACATCACCCCGGATGTTTCGCGATCCAAACGGTGAACAATGCCAGGACGATCCGGATCATTCACGGCAGAAAGAGTTTCATAACGATAGAGCAGTGCATTGACCAAAGTCCCCGAGGTCTGCCCGCGCACAGGATGAACCAACATCCCTGCCGGCTTATTGAGCACCACAATATGCTCATCTTCATACAGGATATCTAGCGCAATATTTTCTGGAGCGAGAGATGATGACGAGGAGACAACATCAGCAGAAGAATGGACACAAATCTGATCACCTGAATGGACTTTGTAATGCGCGCTGGTACAGGCCCCATTCACCGTCACCGCCATATCATCAATAAGTCGACGGGCTGCCGTTCGAGACACGCACTGCTCGCTGCATGATGCGATAAAAACATCCAGGCGCACCCCCGACTGTTCCGATGAAACAATCACAACACGCTCAGGCATTTTTCCGCCTCACGACAAAAAAGATTCCCAGTCCAAGAACAAAAAAGAATACGCTGACATACTGAAACACGCTCAAATTCAACAGCAGCGGCTGATGATCGGCGCGGAAAAACTCAATGATAAAACGGATCAGCGCAGACAGCGTCAAATACCCAACAAACACCAAGCCCGGCTGTTTTTCCCAACGCTGACGCAAAATTTTTAAAACAAAAAATAAACCGATCAATGCCGCGCATTCATACAGCTGTGTCGGATGAAGGTGGGCATCATGGACAGGAAAATAAATACCCCAGGAAGCCTCCTTGCCATAGCAGCATCCATTGAGAAAGCATCCAATCCGGCCGATGGCGTGTCCCAACGCCAAATATGGCGCAATAAAATCCGCCATGACAAAAAAAGGGCGCTGACTTTTTTTAATCACCACCCCCACTGCAAGGCTGCCGAACACCAATCCTCCCTGCCACGCCAATCCGCCGTGATGCAGCATCACCATTTCCAGAGGATCCGCCAAAAAAAATGGCAGATTCAACAAAATATAAAAAATCCGCGCTCCGACAATCCCTCCCACCGCCGCCCAAAAAACAAGATCATATATTTCTTCTGACGTTATCCCTAATGACCGGCCGTCACGGACCATCAAAAAAGAACACACCAGCGCAGCCACCGCAACCATCACGCCATACGAATAAATGGCAACAGGACCAATATAACAAATCGTCGGATACATCGTCTTCCCCCAACAAAAAACAACAAACCAAAGATGACTGTCTGTTTTAACGATTCTTGTGGTTCAAAATAAAACACTTCACCGCGATAATCAAAGCGCCAACCGTAATCGCACTGTCCGCGATATTAAAAACCGGCCACACCTGCAAATCAATAAAATCAATCACGTGCCCGTAAAAGACGCGGTCCACCAAATTGCCGAAGGCTCCACCCAAGATCAGGGAAAATCCAATGATATAAATCTCACTGATCTGATTTTCAAAACGGCGATAGTAATAAATGTTATAAACCAAGATAGCGATCGCAATGATAGGAATAATAATAAATACAATGCCCTGATCCCGGAATAACCCGAACGCAATGCCTGTGTTATGAACCAAGGTCATGTGGAGAACACCGCGAATAATCGGAAGAGATTCGCCCAGCGAAAGGATATCAGAAAAAAATATTTTGGTTACCCGATCTAAAAAAACAACTAAGAATACCGTCAGCAGAGCAATAATAATATCAAAATGGGAGCGAACGATTTTTTTCATTATCAACAGCGCTGCGTCAACGCGTTCCTTTTTCAATTTCTTCCTGACATTTCAAGCAATACCGAACATAGGGGATCGCCTTGAGCCGCGTCGCCGGGATCACGCCGTCGCATTTCCTGCAATGCCCATAATGACCTTCCTCAATCCGTTTCAACGCCTCATCAATTTTCTGTAACAATTCCCGGTCATTGGATGCCAAGT
>CAZBHY010000172.1:0-2990 GCA_964491705.1 uncultured Planctomycetales bacterium | reverse complement strand
GACATGATTGATGGGATGAGCCGCCAGGATGGTTCTAGCTCTCTCCATGAGCTTTAACAGGATCAGTGATTCAGTGCCATTATGCGGTAGATACTTGGCGATATTTTTTCCAGTGATATCATGCGGCGGTGTGCATACGATTTTTGAAAAATTTTTGACGGCATGGGTTTTGATCACCAGAATATGCCGATAACTTTTCCCTGGGTAAAAATGGATGTTAGGTTCGGGCATTTCTTTGTTCAGCGCCTCGATGAGTTTGGCGGCTTCTTCGGTGACAATATGCCCGGCACTATAATCTTTCATATGGCCTTGATCGATGGTGACCAAATTGCATCGGAAGGCGATTTCATCGGCAGCGAGGTCAATGCCCATATTCGCGGCTTCGAGTGGCGCGCGCCCTGTGAAATATTGATCTGGACGGTATCCCAGTAAGGAAAGGTTTCCGATTTCGGATCCGGCATGCATTCCATCAGGAATGGTATGCAACAGCCCTTGTGTCCCGTTGCTGGCGAGATAATCCATATTCGGGGTGTATGCGGCTTCCAGCGGAGTCTTTCCATTGAGTTCTTTGATCGGGATATCGGCCATTCCATCTGGAACGACAATGATATATTTCATGTCTTTGACTCCCAATGTGTACGCAGATATGTGATTAAGTGTCGACTCATTATTTTTCGTGATCGTCCCTGTGCGATTAAAGCGCCGGTATGATCAAACATCAATCCCGTGTATCCGTGTGTCAAACTATTCGCGATCAAAACGTCACACTGGTTTGTTTTTATCGCTTGCAATGCAGCCCGTTTTAAGCGCGTTGTGCATGGTGTTGATTCCAGCTTAAATCCGACAAGAAAGCTTTTTGGCGCGAGGCGTTTGACAGAGGCAATCAATTTCTCCGTTGGGATTAAGGTTAATGTTGTTTGTTTATCCGACCGTATTTTTCTGCTAGATTTTTTTACGGGTTTGAAATCCGACACGGCCGCTGCATGAATAACAATGTCATGGTTGTTTTTTAATTCTGCTCGAAACATCTTCGCGAATTCATCAAAGAATGCAAATTTTTTTATCGTCGCCTTCTTATCGTGTAATGGTTCAATCCCCGGCCCTTCAAGGACAGTGACCTTTGCGCCGGTCTTGAGTGCTTCTGTGATGATCGCACGGCCCATGTGCCCACTGGAACAGTTGCTGATAATGCGCATGTCATCCAGGGCAACCCACGTTGGGCCATAGGTAATCAAGATTTTTTTTCCTTTGAGCGCATTGTTCATCGACTAAAGCCCGATTGTTTTCAGGATTATTTTTAAATCTGGGTCTAAAAGGGTGGGCTGACTGACGTTGCCGATTGCGATATTCGGGTCTTTCAGCCCGTGTCCTGTCAGGGTGCACACGATCCTTGCTTTTTTATATTTGTCGAAATAACCTTCATTGGCGCATTTGAGCATACCGGCTACAGATGCCGCTGATGCTGGCTCGGCAAAGACACCCGCTTGGGCGAGGATTTTGTAAGCGGTGAGGATTTCCTCATCTGTGACGGCGCTGATTTTTCCATGGGAATCCTTGGCAGCAGCCTCCGCGGATTTCCAGCTGGCCGGGTTGCCGATACGGATCGCCGTTGCGATTGTTTCCGGATGTTCGACGGGGTGCCCAAGAACAATGGGCGCAGCGCCTGCAGCTTGGAACCCGAGCATTTTGGGCAGCTGTGAGCATCTCCCGGCATTTTTATATTCTTGATAGCCCTTCCAGTATGCGGTAATGTTGCCGGCATTGCCAACCGGAATGCAGTGAAACTCCGGGGCATCATCCAAGACGTCACAGATTTCAAAGGCAGCAGTCTTTTGCCCTTCGATCCGGAACGGATTGATCGAATTCACCAATTCAACCGGATATGTATCGGTAATTTTTCGTACCAGTTGCAGGGCCTCATCAAAGTTTCCACGGATAGCAATGACTTGTGCATTATGAATCATCGCCTGAGCAAGTTTGCCCAAGGCAATATTCCCGTCTGGGATGAGGACAACGCATTTGATTGTTCCGCTTTTGGCGGAATAGGCAGCGGCCGAGGCTGATGTGTTTCCAGTTGAGGCGCACATGACAATGCGGGCCCCCTTCTCTTTGGCTTTGGAAATAGCCATGGTCATGCCACGGTCTTTAAATGATCCCGTTGGGTTGAGTCCCTCATATTTGAGGTAGACATCAAGTCCTGTTCGCTCTGAGAGAACTTCGCATGGGATCAGCGGCGTATGACCTTCCAACAAGGTAACGACGGGTGTTGTGTGTGATACCGGAAGAAAATCTCGATAATGTTGAATCAGTCCGTTCCATTTCACGGGATGCTCCTGGGTATTGACCCGGCTATTTGCGCGGGTGAATCTGTTTATAAATTTTCGATACGTATGGCGACAGGTTTGCTTTTGACGATGGCTGTCCTATGAATTTCTTCCAGAGCCAAACGTAATTGATTCTCTGGGGCATCGTTGGTCAGCATAATCACCGGAACCGCTGAGGTCTTATTTTGTTCTTTTTGAGATACGGAATTGATGCTAATGCCATGCTTCCCGAGCACACCAGAAATTTGTGATAAAACGCCGGGCTTATCCATAGCCATAAAGCGCAGGTAAAAGCGTGTGGACACATGATCAATACTTTTGATGACCAGCCCTGGCGCCTCGGCGTAGTCATTGCTGATGACTGTATTTGCATCACACGGTTGGCGTTTGGCAAGATTGATGAGGTCACTGAGCACTCCGGCTGCGGCCGCAAATTGTCCTGCTCCTTCGCCGGATAATAAAACGGGTCCCAATGGATCTGTTTCCATCAATACGGCATTCAACACGCCATTGATCGACGCCAGCGGGTGGGTTTTACGGATTAATGTGGGGTGCACGCGGGCCTCAATTTCATTGTCATGTTTTTTCGCGATCGCCAGAAGTTTAATGACCAGACCCATTTGTTCAGCAAAATCAATATCTTGATGTGAGATATGGGTAATGCCT
>CAZBHY010000171.1:0-3004 GCA_964491705.1 uncultured Planctomycetales bacterium | reverse complement strand
CAGGATTTTCACCGATTAGTTGTATGAGTTTTTGGTAACAATTTTTCATAAATTTACCTTGTGTGAATAGGGCGTATTATGCCATAGGGCCGTTGGCGTGTCAACTTTTCTGGATATTTCTGGTAACGCAAAAAATATTGCATTCATTTTTCGTTCATGTAAAATGACACAAACATGTTAAAGGAAAAGGTTTAGATGGTCAACGCGGTTGATGATCATCACCGAAAGGACGCCATGCCCCCTCTTATTGATTATCATATGCATACTCCTTTATGCGGCCATGCGTTGGGTGAGCCGCATGAATATGCGCAACAGGCCATTCAGGTGGGATTGAACGAAATTGGGTTTTCTGACCATGCCCCTTTTTTGAAGTCCCCTTTGCCAGGCATTACGATGTCTATGGAAGAGCTCCCCTTATATCACCGGATGATTGAGCGCGTACGTGGCGAATTTTCTGGCCGATTAGCCATCAAAATTGGTATTGAAGCAGATTATATCCCGGGATTTGAAGATCAGACACGGGCATTGTTGGCAGCGTATCCATATGACTATGTTTACGGATCGGTTCATTTTATTGATGAGTGGGCCTTTGATAATCCGGATGAACGCAATCAATGGGACCGGGCCGATGTTAACCGGGTTTATTTGGCCTATTTTCAGCTTCTTCGCAAGGCGGCTGAATCACAGCTGTTTGATATTCTGGCGCACGTGGATTTGGTCAAGAAATTTGGTCATCGTCCGAGTCAAGATATGTCGGCTGAGATCCGCAAGATTGCGCGTGCCTGCCGGGCAAATAACGTTGCCATTGAAATCAACACTTCTGGTTTGCGTAAAGACATTCGTGAAATTTATCCGTCACTTCAGACTTTGTCGGTATATGCCCAAGAGGGCGTGGATATTGTTTTTGGATCAGATGCCCATCTCAGTACAGATGTCGGTAAAGATTTTGATCAGGCAGCACGTCTGGCCTTAGATGCCGGATATACCGATTACGTATGTTTGAAAAATCGCAAAATTGAACGGCGCCTATCTCTATCTTGATCGGTGAAGGTTATTGTACCGGTTTGACGGATTCTGTATTTTTTTGAATGCGAATTTTACAAAGGGCCTCTTGCGCTTCCAGCTTCATTTCAAAGGCGCGATTTTTGCCGGCAAAGATCCCTAAGATGGCGCCGATAAAAACGCCGATGGCAACAATCAAAAAATCAAACTCGCCTTTTAACATATCTGAGATCTTGCTAAAGACCAGAATGGATGCAAAAATCCCAATGAAGAAATAACATGTAACGATCGATTTTGACTGTGTATATAATCCGTCTGCATAATCTTGAATAAATTTGGGATCGTATTGGACCATAGAGTCTCCTTTCATGAGTATGTTGTTTGAACGAAATTTTCCAACACTGCTAAAAATTTTTTATCAAGATCAGGCCCCCTTAATGTTGTCATGTGTTGTCCACGGATATAGACAGGCGCTGCAGGATCCTTGTCTGTTTTACCGGGTAGGCAGAGACCAATATCCGCGTGACGGCTTTCCCCAGGGCCGTTCACAACGCAGCCCATGGCCGCAACGGTCATCCGGTTGACCCCAGGATATTTTTTGCTCCATTCGGGAAGCCGGTCATGAATATAGGCCCTGACAGATTGAGATAAATCGTTTAAGAGTTGTGGTGATGTGCGTCCGCACCCGGGGCAGCTGATGACACGGGGTTCAAAATAGCGGATTCCTAGCGCTTGTAAAATTTGTTGGGCAACAAGGACTTCGGTGGTTCGATGTGTGTTTTGATCCGGAGTCAGGGAGACGCGGATCGTGTCGCCAATTCCCTGTTGCAAAAGGACGCTCATAGCCGCAGTGCTGGCGATAATTCCTTGATGTCCGGATCCGGCTTCGGTCAATCCTAAGTGTAAAGGAAAATGACAGCATTCAGCCAAGGCCTGATAGATTTGGATGAGGTCTGTCCCATTGGATGTCTTTGCGCTGAGAATAATTTGGTCGTTGCGCAGGCCAAATTCCATTGCTTTTTCTGCGCTGCGCAATGCGCTTTGGACCATGGCTTCACAGAAAACAGTATTTTCATTCTTGTCTGACGGGGATGTATGATCGTGATTCATCAATTCCGCCAGGACATCTGGATCCAGCGAGCCTCCGTTGACACCAATTCGGACAGGTGTGTTATGCTCGACTGCGATTTTGATAATCGTTTCAAAATGGGCATCATGTCGATCGCCGTGACCCAGGTTTCCAGGATTGATTCTGTATTTAGATAAGAGACGCGCCATTTCCGGGTATTTCGATAGAAGCGTGTGTCCATTGAAATGAAAATCTCCGATTAACGGCACAGTGATTCCGGCGTCATGCAGACGATGATAAATTTCTGGTACTGCCTGTGCGGCAGCATCATCGTTGATGGTGATGCGGATAAGTTCACTACCGGCGTTGGCCAGTTCCTTGATTTGATCAACAGTAGATTGAATGTCTGAGGTGAGCGTATTGGTCATGGACTGGATACAGATCGGAGCGTCGCCTCCGATGGAGATCCGGCCAATTGAGACTGAGGTTGTATGACGGCGTTTTATAGGCATTTCTCTAGAAATCTGAAATTTGAATGATATAATAACACATTAATTATCATTGATAAACGAGTTTTGTTGCAATTTGCAGCATCAAGGAATCGCGGTGATCACATCCAAGAAAATTTTTTTAGCCAGAATTCAGGGTTTTTGTTCCGGAGTTGCAACTGCCATTGAAATTGTTGAGCTGGCGCTAAAAAAATATGGTGCTCCCCTCTATGTCTTCCATGAGATCGTTCACAATACATTTGTCGTCAAGCGGTTTCAGGAACAAGGTGTTGTCTTTGTCGAACGTGTTGCGGATGTCCCCATCGGGAATCGGATTGTCTTTAGCGCGCATGGGATTTCTCCATCGGTGATTCGCGAGGCAACTGC
The DNA here is from genome assembly GCA_964491705.1 of uncultured Planctomycetales bacterium. Taxonomy (GTDB): domain Bacteria; phylum Omnitrophota; class Gorgyraeia; order Zapsychrales; family JANLHA01; genus JAKLFA01. The sequence continues at coordinate 58 of CAZBHY010000171.1, read as the reverse complement.
GCGCGGTTTGAAATATATTGATGCGACATGCCCTTTGGTGAAGAAAGTCCATCGGGAG
>CAZBHY010000170.1:1709-3046 GCA_964491705.1 uncultured Planctomycetales bacterium | reverse complement strand
GCCTAAAATAAAAACAAACACACTGAACACGATTTCTGGCATTCCATAAACTCCATTTTTCAATGATCTCACTCAAGGATCAGAACGGACAAATGATCAATCCACTGCCGACGGACCACCTTCCTATCGATCAAATAACCTCTCCCAACGTCAGGCTCATCCGCATCTGCTCACGGATAGCCGACGAAAGCTCAAACCCTGCCCAATGTTCAAACGCCAGCACCCCCTGATAAAACAACATGCCAAGCCCATTAGCTGTCCGCGCACCTTTTGATGCGGCTGCTTTTAACAAGGCCGTCTCTTTCGGATTATAAATCAAATCATACACCAGCATATCCGCATGCAATACCGCGTGTTCAACCAAGCACGGGTCACTGCCTTTTAAACCAATCGGCGTGGCATTGATCAGCATATCCGCTAATTCGATATTTAAATCTTCCATGCACGAAACGACCTCAACAATCCCAGTATCAATACGCACACTCAAATCGCTGATCAACGATTCCGCCTTAACCGTATCAATATCATACAAACGGATGCCAATCGGCGGACCATCCATCAGGCATAACATACTGATAATCGCACGGGCAGCCCCACCCGCGCCCAAAATCGCCACACGTTTCCCCTGGGCATGAAAATTCAATTCCGCTAAATGCGCCCAAAATCCAGGGCCGTCGGTATTATGCCCTATCAGGCGTCGGTCTTGATCCACTTCAATCGTATTCACTGCGCCTGCCTTCTCTGCAAACGGTGACAACGCATCTAAAAATGGGATGACTTTTTCTTTATAAGGAACTGTGACATTCAACCCGAAAATATGGCAATCCGGACTCTTCAGGCTCTCAACAAACGGCCCGAGTTCATTCTCCTGCAATGGAAAAAGTTCATAAACAGCCGGGACATCCAACGCCCGAAAAGCTGTATTATGCATACATGGGGATAGGCTATGGCCAAGGGGATATCCAATCAGGCCATATGTGGTTTGTTTAATCGTCATATAAAAGGCACTGAAACACTATGGTATCAAGACACTAAAAAATAAAAAAACGAAATAGTAAAAGTTCAAACCGCGCACGCGTTCTCAATACCGCGCGCTTCGCGTTTTCCGTTTTCAATCCCATCGTGTCTTCATGTCTTTGATCGCTTATCCGACAACTTTATTCAACGCATTAATATAGGCTTTGGCCGATGCCACGATAATATCCGTGCTGGTGCCATGCCCAATAACCGTTTTATCCTGAAACGTCACGCGGATCGTCACTTCACCCATGGCATCTTTGCCCTTGGTCACTGATTGAATAGAATAATCCAATAAGGTCCCCGGGACATTGGTGATG
>CAZBHY010000170.1:0-1699 GCA_964491705.1 uncultured Planctomycetales bacterium | reverse complement strand
CTCCTGACGATTTGAACTCAAAAATTTTTCCATGTGACTTTAAAACAATACTCACCTCAGGTTCAATTTTTGCGCCGCTTCGTGTCACCAGGTCATCCAACACCCAAACAGGTTCCGTACTGGCTTCAAATTCATCATCAATGATCGCCAACAGATCCTGGTCAAAGACTTCTTTCTTCTTGTCGGCCAATTGTTTAAAACGCTCAAAGGCCTGATCAATTTGATCAGCCGTCAGCGTCACTCCCAAATCCTTCAATCTCGCCTGAAACGCATGGTGGCCAGAATGTTTTCCCAAAACCAATCCGCATCCCACAAAACCGACATCCTCAGCGCGCATAATTTCATATGTGGTCCGTTCATTTAAGACACCATGCTGATGGATACCTGACTCATGCGCAAAGGCATTCGCTCCCACAATTGCCTTATTCGGCGGGACAAGAAACCCTGTCAACTTGGAAACCAACCGCGACACCCGCGCGATCTCTTTTGTATTAATGCGGGTATCAACACCAAAATAATCTTTGCGTGTTTTCAATGCCATGACAATTTCTTCCATGGCGGCATTCCCAGCGCGCTCTCCGATCCCATTGATGGTGCATTCCACCTGACGGGCTCCGTTCTTGATCGCGGCCAACGAATTAGCCACGGACAATCCCAAATCATCGTGACAATGCACGGAAATCACCGCTTGATTGATATTGGGGACATGATTGATAATATCAGAAATCAACTGCGCATATTCCTGCGGATTCGTGTAACCGACCGTATCTGGAATATTAACCGTGCGCGCCCCGGCCTTAATGACCTCTTCTAGAATACGATATAAAAATTCTTTTTCGCTGCGCGAGGCGTCTTCCGGAGAAAACTCAATATCATCCATCTTGGACTTGGCATATTTGACCGCATCAACCGCCATCTCCAAAACAGTCTGCTTATCCTTCTTTAATTTGTGATCCATATGAATCTTTGATGTCGCGACAAAAACATGAATCCGGCCTTGCGCCGCATCCTTAATCGCGTCATACGCGGCATCGATGTCTTTTTTCATCGAACGCGCCAATCCACACACAATCGAATGCTTAATGGCCTTGGCAATCATCTGCACCGACGCAAAATCCCCAGGAGAACTGACAGGAAAACCAGCCTCAATAATATCCACTCCCAGCCGCTCCAGGGCAAAAGCCACTTCCATTTTTTCACTCTCATTCATGCTGGCGCCCGGCGCCTGTTCTCCATCTCGCAACGTAGTATCAAAAATCAAGACTTTATTCATCGTCATAATCCTTTTCAAATACATGCAGTCACGCTGACACGATAAACCCTCCAATAACGCCATTCAAAATTTATCGCGGTATTTTTTTCGTGTCACGTGTCGCAATGTCCTGATGTCATTTATTTCTTCATCCAGGACATCATGCCGCGCAATTGCTCACCGACCTTCTCGATCTGATGCGTTTCCCCGGCCTTGCGCATGGCATTAAAATTCGGACGTCCTTTTTTATTTTCACGGATCCATTCACGGGCAAATTTCCCAGATTGAACCTCTTTCAATATCTTAGCCATTTCCTTACGCGTTTTCGACGTAATAATCCGTTTCCCGCGCGAGTAGTCGCCGTACTCCGCTGTATCTGACACTCTTTTTCGCATCCCCTGAATCCCCACTTCATAAAAAAGATCAACGATGTGCTTGAGCTCATGA
>CAZBHY010000169.1:0-3076 GCA_964491705.1 uncultured Planctomycetales bacterium | reverse complement strand
CCTGAATTGTGAACTTCATCCCATCCCAATCTTTATTCTTGGCATCCACAGACTTAAAAGTCGCCGGCGCCTGATCTAAATATTTTGCATCATAGGCCTTCATCCGCAACGTCGCATGTGGACAGACCGCAATACACTTCCCGCACTGAATACATGTCTGCGGATCCCAGACCGGAATATCCAAAGCGATATTCCTCTTCTCCCATTGTGTTGTTCCCGTCGGGAAAGTTCCATCATCGGGCATCTTGGACACCGGAAGCGTATCGCCTTGGCCGGACATCATCACGGCGGTTACCTCTTTCACAAAATCCGGTGCCTGATCAGCTACGGTCGGCGGCCGCTCAATCACACTGGTCGCCTTTTCTGGAACCTTCACTTCATACAGATGCGCTAATGACTGATCAACGGCATTGTAATTTTTCTGAACAATCGCCTCACCCTTGGCTCCATAAGTCTTTTTGATCGCCTTCTTGATGGCCGCAATCGCATCGTCTTTGGGAAGAACGCCCGAAATTGCGAAAAAGCATGTCTGCATAATGGTATTAATGCGCACACCCATGCCGGTATCCCGAGCCACACGATAGGCGTCAATGACATAAAATTTCACCTTTTTCCGAATAATGTCCTCTTGAACACTCTTGGGCAGATTGTCCCAAACATGATTTGCATCATAGGTGCTATTGAGCAAAAAGACACCGCCCTCTTTGATCGTATCCAGCAAATTATATTTCTCCAAGAAAGAAAACTGATGACACGCGACAAAACTCGCTTGAGACACCAAATAGGTCGCGTGAATCGGATTCGGACCAAAACGAAGATGAGACACCGTCACAGATCCGGCCTTTTTCGAATCATACACAAAATACCCTTGGGCATAATTGGGTGTTTCCTCGCCGATGATCTTAATCGAATTCTTGTTCGCGCCCACCGTTCCATCTGAGCCAAGGCCATAAAAGATCGCCTGAACGCCCTGATCATCTTCAATCGAGAAATTCTGATCATAGGCCAAACTGGTATGCGTAACATCATCGTCAATCCCGATGGTAAAATGATTCTTAGGCTGAGGCTTGGACATCTCATCAAAGATCCCCTTGATCATCGCGGCATTAAATTCCTTTGAGGAAAGACCATAGCGCCCACCGATGATCTTGGGCGCAGCCCCGCGGCCGTATTCCGCAAACGCATTCACCACATCTAAATATAACGGCTCTCCGCCGGCTCCCGGCTCTTTTGTCCGGTCAAGGACAGCAATGGTCTTCACTGTTTTCGGGAACGCATCCACGCAGGCCTGGCCAACAAACGGCCGATACAAATGGACCTTAACCACGCCAACCTTCTCGCCTTTCTTCATCAAATGCTGCGCCAACTCTTGGGCCGCTTCCGCTCCTGATCCCATCAGCACAATCACGCGTTGTGCATCCGGCGCGCCAAAATAATCAAACAGCTTATACTGACGTCCGGTCAATGCTGCAAATTTGTCCATCGCCTTTTGTACGACCGAGGGACACCGATCATAATAGGCGTTAACCGCTTCTCGTCCTTGAAAATATACATCCGGATTCTGAGCAGTGCCGCGCATCATGGGGCGGTCAGGAGACAGGCTGCGCATACGATGTTCGAACACATGCGTATCGTCAATCATGGCGCGAATATCGTCATCCGTTAACTGTTCAATTTTTGCGACTTCATGCGATGTCCGGAAACCGTCAAAAAAATGAACAAACGGCAGTTTGGCCTCCAAGGTCGCGGCATGGGCGATTGCGGCCATGTCCATGGCTTCCTGAACAGAATTCGATGCCAGCATGGCGAATCCCGTCGATCGAACCGCCATCACATCAGAATGATCACCGAAAATCGACAAGGCCTGACAGGCCAAGGAACGGGCCGAGACATGAAAAACCGTCGGGGTTAATTCACCGGCGATCTTAAACATGTTGGGGATCATCAGCAGCAACCCTTGTGACGCGGTAAAAGTCGTTGTCAGTGCCCCGGTCTGCAGTGCCCCATGGACCGCACCCGCAGCCCCGCCTTCACTCTGCATTTCCTGAACCAAAGGAACCGTTCCCCAAATATTAAGCCGGCCTTGTGCAGACCAGGCATCGGCCCACTCGCCCATATTCGATGAAGGCGTGATTGGATAAATTGCGATAACCTCCGAAACCTTATGAGCGACATAAGCGGTCGCTTCATTGCCATCAATGGTCACTTGTTTGCGAGTCATGTGTTTCCTTTCTGTTAAAAACGATATAGTATAATCTTGTTTCTAATATCCTTATCTGATAGAACGCTCCCCTAGTAAAAAATAAATCGCCCCATTATATACCAGTCTCTTTAAAAAATAAAGCGCCTTTCTTCTTGCGCACCCAAAAAAATCCGCTTCACCATTGACTTTTTTTCGATCAGCAGTCATGATAACGATCATGGCTGATCCGAACGAAACCGAAAGTAAAAATTCCGCTTCTGAAGAAAACCCAGCGGCTTCCCTTTTTGGAAAAGGGAAATGCTCCCTAATTTTGGAGGATGATCCCACCTCTGCAGAACTGGTAAGATCGCTGCTCACCAACTGCGGTTTTGATGTCCTTCAGGCGAAAAACGGAAAAGACGCGTGGGATAAAATCCGTCCGGAGAGTAAACCCGATATCATCATTTCTGATTTTCTCATGCCGGAAATAGACGGATTCCAGTTCTTAAAAGGGCTCAAAAAAGATCCTCAAATGCAAAAAACTCCTATCATTTTTCTCTCAGAACGGAAAAACATCGAAGATTCAATTCTGGTTTGCGGAGGAGACGCCTTCTTTTCAAAGCCGCTGGACACAAAAAAATTTCTGGAAACCATCAAAACTCTATTAGAACGTCCGCCGGCTCCTGATGATTCCGCAAAACCAGACCCTGCCGCCTAAATCAAAATTTCAAAAGATCTCTTCGCTGGTCGCCATCACCTGTTCGCTGTCTGGTGAAAACATGCGCACTGTTCACACAACGACTCAAATTCTTTCTCTTGATAATGCGGCCGATCATTTAATGTATCATCCAGCAATTTTTTCTGCGGAACAAACGGCTGCAGCTGAAAACGGTC
>CAZBHY010000168.1:0-3091 GCA_964491705.1 uncultured Planctomycetales bacterium | reverse complement strand
CCGAGGATATCGCGCCGGCCCGCGCTCTGCTCGAAAAGGTCGTGCAGGCCGATCCTCTGATGCCCGAGGCGGTCTTCGAGCTGGGCTCCATCCATCTGCTCGATCGGGACTACAAGCGCGCCATGCCGCTTCTGATCAAGGCCTTTTCCAATGCGCGCGCCTGACTTTTTAAACGGTAAAAAATCGCGATATCTCCAAAAGACAACTGGCCCTGTTCGGTGCGCTCGACCCGCCCCGAATCCTGAGAAAACATGCTTGTGCCCCCGACAAGCTGTTCAATGGTATGAACGACATATTCCGCCTCAGCCTTATCCGTGACAGATTCATGCACCGTCAAGCGTCCTTGGACCTGAATCGTTGCGATCTGATCCAGCGATGCCTGTTGCGAACCCGGCTTCATCACCTGACACGATGCCGCCAAGACATCTGCCGCATTCCGATAATTTTCATGAAGGACAATCACGTCCGTCTGCTCAAAATCCGACGGGAATTGGTCAAACAGATCCACGCACGCACCCCGAAATCCATAGATCGCCTGATCCGGATCGCCGATCGCCGTAATATGCCCGCGATCGCCCACTAATAATTTTAATATCGCATGTTGAACAGGATTCATATCCTGATATTCATCAACAAAAATTTCCGGGTAGTCATCCTGAATTTTTTTCCGAATATCCCTCTGATCCCTCAGCAAAAAAAATGTCTCCCGTAGAAGGCCGTCAAAATCATAATAATGTTTGTCACGCAAGGCGTCAGTCCATTGCGCGGCCAGCGCATCCCCCAGCGATAAAACATCAATGGATTTCTGCCATGAAATATTCTGCAACCGTTTTTTCCGCTCAGCCAAAGACAATTCCGGCCAAAGCGCAGCGGCAATATCCAGGCACTGTTCCTCCGAGGCAACAGAAAAATCCACGCCGCCGTACTGATGCAAGATCAACGCGCACCACTGATGAAATGTCCCGACAAACGCCCGCGCGTCGGCAATGCCCCAACCGCTGTTTAACCGACATCTCATCTCATCAGCCGCTTTATGCGTGAAGGTCATCGCCAAAACCTTCTGGACGCATGTCAGTGCGATGGCCTTGCGGGCGATGCGCCGGATCAAGGTATGCGTTTTCCCAGAGCCTGGCCCGGCAACAATCAAAAGATTCTTTGCCGTGGATTCAACCGCCTGATGTTGTTGGGAATTTAAACCGTCCGATAAAGAAGCGCAATGATCGTTCATGGATAAGTGCTGTAGGTCCTATTCAGAACTGCCCCTGTATGGTGATATCATTCTTGCGGCATGTTAAAAAAGCTGTGGTTGATCTTCCGGCGCACATCGTTCTTCATCAGAAAAAATCCGGACGGTTCCATATTCGCCATCATAACCCGCGGCAATATTCACCTCTGCCTGCCGAACACGCCGTATGCCTTCGGCCAAGAGTGAACCAGATGTCTGCCGAATCGTATCCAAAGGGATGTCCCTCAAAATCGTCATCTCATTGCCCAAACTCGTGAGCATCTCCATATATACCGCCTGTACGGCCTTGGAGCTGACACCAACGCCGCGTGCCTCAGCAATGATCTCCGGCAGCGGAATCAGACTATCATACGGCCGCGCCCGCGGGGATCGTCTGCCCGGCGGATGGTCCGCTAACTCTTCAACACGCGCCATGACCCCGACGGTCACAGGGCGGTTGCATACGGGACATCGTCCCTCATGGGCCATGGTCTCCCGAGGATGAAGACGGCAGTCGCACGCGCGATGCCCATCATAATGATACTTCCCCTCTTCTGGAAAAAATTCCACCGTTCCGACCAGCCCATCGGTATTATTTTTCATGGCCGCATACATCGCCGGATAAGAGCGCTCCGTATCAAAAATCGTTGATTCTCGCCCGATTTTCTGCGCAGAATGTGCATCAGAATTTGACATCATCACAAAACGGTCCAGCTGACTGAGTCGCCAGTTCATCGGAGGATCTGATGACAACCCGGTTTCCACCGCAAAAATATGTTCGGTCAATTCATCAAAACAGGCATCGATGGAATCAAACCCGCCTTTTGAACCCAATACCGAAAACCACGGAGTCCAGATATGCGCCGGAACCAGAAAACTCAACGGGTCAGATTCCAGAACGATTTCCAAAAGATGCCGCGAATCCAATCCCAAAATCGGCCGCCCGTCGGATTTTAAATTCCCGATACGATCCAGGCGCTGATACACTGCCTTGGCCGCGTGAAAATCAGGAACAAAGACAACATTGTGGACCTTGCGAACCTTGTCGGCTTTCTTATAAATATTCGCGATCTCTGTGGATAACATAAAACGAACATCCGCCTGGCAGGCCTTGGGGACACGCCGTGCAACGCGGGCGCGGTGCTCTTTTTTCAATTGAAATAATCCCGGCTCTGCCGGATCCAGCTGCTGCTCAAGTTCTTTGAACCACGCCGGATGCAGGCAATCACCAGTGCCCACCACCTGAATGCCCTTCATCTGAGCCCACAGGGCAAGCTCTTCCAAATTCAACTGCTTTGATGTCGCCCGGGAAAAACGGGAATGGATATGCAAGTCCGCATAATACTTCATCATCACCCCAATGCCTTGACAAGAAAAAAAACAGCGGCCGCGAACATCACCACGCCGCACATGCGTTTGACCCCAATCATCCAGGGACCGGACTTTGGCATGGCCGTGAACAGCCCACTGAACGTTCCAATGACAATCAATGAAAATCCGACGCCATACGAAAAACAAAACATCAGCATGATTCCATACACCAGATTCTGCCGGGATCCGATATACACCAACAGCGCCGCTAAAACCGGGGCCGTGCATGGACCAATCGCCAGGCCAGAAACCACACCCATCGCAAAAACAGTCCACGCATTACGCGGCTGAATCATGATTTGTGAGACCAATCCCAAGCGGGGAAGCGAAAAGACATCCAACATGATCAGCCCAAATAAAAACAATACGAAAGAAATCAGGGCATACATCAACGGCTGGTTCTGAATATATCCGAAGGCCATGCCAGTCAGAGACGCAACAATTGCCAAAACAGCATAGGTCACCGATATACCTAAGACAAAGATCAACGACAGC
>CAZBHY010000167.1:0-3104 GCA_964491705.1 uncultured Planctomycetales bacterium | reverse complement strand
CTGATTCCCGCATTTGAAGAGGAGGGATTTTATGTGTATTCACTGGAAGGAGCACAGAAATTTTATCATATTCGCAAGGATCTGACATCCATGACGCTACGCTATGTTAAGCATGATTTTATTTTTGATTGCTCAAAAAATGATGTGGTTTTTGTCCACACATTGTTCTATGAAGTCATTGCTCAGGTCGAGACATTTATGCAACGACTGCATGCGTTGACAGACAAGAGGGATATTGGTAGAAACATCTTGATGGCGGATCATGTGGGTCAACCAGAGGCAAAACGTCCTTCGATGGAACACTATTTGTCGCCGCTTTCCGTGGACATTTCTCTTAAGCAACGCACGAAGGATGGGATTTTGCATGAATTAGTCGGCCTTTTGGTCCGGGCAAATACGTTTGATCAGCAAACAGGTGATCGTATCGCGCGGCAGGTGATTGAGCGCGAGCACATGATGTCGACCGGAATGCAAGATGGGGTAGCCTTGCCCCATGTTAAGACAGAATTGGTGGATCATATTTATTTTGCGGTGGGGATTGTTCGTAATGGGGTGAATTTTGATTCATTGGATCGGCGTCCGGCGCAGATCTTTTTTTTAACCGTTGCCCCGCAAAAAGGGCAGGAATCCTATCTCCAACATCTGGCCGAGATCAGCAAGTTTTTAGCGTCAGAAAAAAATCGGCAGCGTTTGGTTGAGGCCCAGAGCAATCAGGAGTTGTTTTCTATTTTGATTAAAGGGTTATAATGGTTGCCGTAGGATTCGGGCAGGACATCCTGTCCTCGAAAGGAGGAGATGCGTTATGAAGGTTGTCGCTTTTAATGGTAGCCCACGCCGGGGGGGGAATACGGCGCAATTGGTTGAGCTGGTGTTCAAAGAATTGCAGGCGCAAGGTATTCAGACAGAGCTGGTGGAGATGGCCGGATCATATCTGCACGGGTGTACGGCCTGTTATCAGTGTAAGGAAAAAAAGAATCAACGCTGTGTGATCGATAAAGATCCGTTGAATGGTTATATTCAGAAAATGATTGAGGCTGACGGAATTATTCTTGCGTCCCCGACCTATTTTAGTAATGTGACCTCGGAGATGAAGGCCTTGATTGACCGGGCTGGTCTGGTCGGCCGTGCCAATGGGGATATGTTCAAGCGCAAGGTTGGAGCGGCCGTGGTCTCGGTGCGGCGGGCTGGGGCCGTGTATGCCTTTAATGCCATGAATCATTTTTTCTTGATTGAGCAGATGATTATTGCAGGATCGGACTATTGGAATCTTGGCATGGGAGGCGCCCGCGGGGATGTCATCAATGACCAAGAAGGCCTGGAAACGATGCGGGTGTTAGGCCGAAATATGGCATGGTTGCTGAAAAAGATTCACGGAGTGTGATAGTTTCACTCGGCATTGAGATGAGAGTGAATTGTTCGTTTTTTAAAATTTGTTTTTTTGTGGACATTGCATGAATCGATTTTGTGAGGTAAAATTAACGTAGAAAGAAGGCTATTATGCGATTCATGACGCCTATGATACAGTGCTTTTTATCGCATTCGTTTGTTTCCCAAAATATCGATTTATTACATGCAGAAAGGAGGGGTGTTTGTCCCAGGACAGTACCTGAATATTAACGCGTTCATTTAAAGGAGCCTCGAGCATGCAAAAACCATTGGAACTCACCTTAAAGAATTTCGAGGATAACAGTGGAGCTGTTACGCGCGTCGTGCATGAAAAAATTGCTAAACTTGAACAGGTTTGCCCCAAGCTTACGAGTTGCCATGTGGTCATTGAGCAATTTCAGAACCCCAAACATCGGCATCATTCTTACAGTATTCATATTGTTGTGACATTTCCTCCGCATCATGAGGTGGTTATTTTGAGGGAACCGCAGAAGGGCAGCGTTCAAGAGGAGCTGTTGACCACCCAGGTGAGGGATTGCTTTATTGCCGCCCGACGCAAGGTTCAGGAAATTTTGGATAAGCAACAGGGAAGGGTCAAGTCCCATGACAACGGCGATGCCGTTGAGCCAGATCCGGAAATCGAGGGGGCGGGATAAATGTGTCAGTGTGTCAAAAACAAGGGGGAGGGTTGATTGATGTGTAAAGAAAAAGGAAAAAAAGGATTGTTCGAAAAGATTTTTGGAAAGAAAGATGTGAGCGCGAAGAAGAAAACTGCTCCGTCATCATGCTGCTGCTGTTCCGGGTCGTCGGAGAAAGCTGACGAAACGAATGGCCAAGGCAGTGGATCATGCTGCTGAGCAGACTGGGCAGGACGGTGTCTTTTTGTTTTTCGTTCCCTTTATGAAGGGCGCAAAACCAGCGCCCTTCTTTTTTTCGGAAAAGAACACCCCGGCCAATAGAGAAAATATTTGCGATGTTATGGTGAGTGTCGTGGCAGGTTTGAGAAGGACTTGCAATCACAGGAGGCGATGATGGATAAGAAAAAATTCTTGTTTATTTCCTATGACGGACTGATCAATGACATCGCATGGCAGGTGGTGAAAGAAGGGCATGAGGCGAAGTATTATATTCAGAACGACGGATCAAAAGACATTGCCGACGGGTTTGTTCCAAAGACCAGCGATTGGACGAAGCATGAGGACTGGGCGGATGTGATTGTCTTTGATGATGTGCTTGGGTTCGGCAAGCAGGCGCAAGATTTACGCGCGCGCGGGAAGAAGGTCTTGGGCGGGACAGAATATACTGACCGCCTGGAAGATGATAGAACATTTGGTCAGCAAGAATTGAAACGGATGGGCGTTAGCATTATTCCGTTTGAAGAATTTACGTCTTTTGATGCCGCGGTACGGTTTGTCAAGGCCAACCCCAATCGTTATGTGATTAAACCCAGCGGTGAGGCGCAGAATATTAAGCGGTTGTTGTTTGTTGGCGAAGAAGAGGATGGCCGCGATGTGATTGAGGTCTTAGAGGCATATAAGAAGGCATGGTCGGATGAGGTGAAGATTTTTCAACTGCAGAAACGTGTGACCGGGGTTGAGGTGGCGGTTGGCGCATTTTTCAATGGGCAGGAGTTTGTTTATCCGATCAATATCAACTTTGAGCATAAAAAGCTTTTTCCAGGCAATATCGGTCCGTCGACCGGTGAGATGGGAACGTTT
>CAZBHY010000166.1:0-3107 GCA_964491705.1 uncultured Planctomycetales bacterium | reverse complement strand
CTGAATTTTTCTGTTCCATTGATTGACAAACGCAGTGAGGCTTCCGCGAAAATGCGTCCATCAAAACGTTTTTCTGTAAAGACCTTGAAACCTTCAAGCTGGAAAAAAGGTTGATATTGCTTGAGGTGGCGCTTCATGAACAGTTCGAATGAGGCATCGGCAGCCTCAAATTGATATCCATCATGTTCTTTGGCTTGGAGATCTTTGAGCAGTCTTTTGGCTTCCGGTGATTTTTTATCGATGGTGACATTCATCTGCTGAGCCTTGAGGATGATCGGCATTTTGCCAGCAAGTTCAGAGGTCACAAAACGTCGTCGATTCCCGACTTTTTCCGGCAGGATGTGTTCATAGGCCATGGGATTTTTGAGCATGGCATCAATATGCACGCCTCCTTTATGTGTGAAGGCGGAATGTCCCACGAATGGATGATTGTCGGCGAGTTTGATGTTGCTGATCTCGCTGAGAAAATATGCGGTCTCCGTGAGCTTAGGGATTTGCGCTTCGGGGATCGATGGCCGATTGATTTTGGTATGCAAGATACCGATGATCGTGGTCAGGTCAGTATTTCCGCAGCGTTCTCCTAACCCGTTGAGTGTTCCCTGGACATGTGAACATCCGGCTTCAATAGCGGCAATGCTATTGGCGACCGCCAGATCTATATCGTTATGGCAATGGATTCCGATGGGCACACAGAGCTGATCACGGATTTCATAAATAATACGCGTGATATCGGTTGGCAGCGTCCCTCCGTTGGTATCGCACAGGATCAGACAGCTCGCTCCGGCCTGCTGGGCGGCAAGGAGAGTGGTGAGCGCATATTTCGGGTTTTGTTTGTAGCCATCAAAAAAATGTTCCGCATCGTAGAAGACTTCACGTTTTTTCTTTTTTAAGAATGCGACAGAATCTTCGATCATCCGGAGGTTTTCATCCAGTGTTGTCTTGAGGACGTCTGAAACATGCAAATCCCATGTTTTTCCAAAAATGGTAATCGTCGGCGCAAGACTTTTAATAAGTTCTTTTAAATTGGTATCGTCTGCGGCGTTGATCTTTGCCCGTCGGGTTGATCCAAAGGCTGCGATTTTTGTATTTTTCCACTTCCGTTTTGCCGCCAGAGAAAAAAATTCTTTGTCCTTTGGATTTGAACCGGGCCAGCCGCCTTCAATGTAGTGCACGCCCAATTGATCCAGCCGTTCTGCGATCTTCATTTTGTCATTGACCGTGAATGAAATCCCTTCGGTCTGGGACCCGTCTCGCAATGTGGTGTCATAGATAATAATTTTTTGGGACATGATCTTCCCTCACGTTTTGTCTGAACACATCATCGATCAGACGTTTTCAAGGTTAAAGGCTTTATGCAGCGCCCGGACGGCCTTATCGACCGATTCTTGATCAATGATACAGGAGATGCTGATTTCGGATGTTGAAATCATGCTGATGTTGATTTTATTGACAGCCAGGGTATTGAACATTTGGGCAGCGATGCCATGGTGCGAGCGCATCCCGGATCCAACGATCGAAATCCGTGCGATATTTTTATCCGACAAAATATCTCCTGCCTTGAGTTTTTTTGCGACATCACCGACAATTTTTAACGTTTTTGTCAAGTCGCCTTTGGGCACTGTAAAGGAAATATCCGTTTGTTTGGTGTGCGACATATTTTGGACGATTGTATCGACGCTGATTCCTTCTTTGGAGATTTCATCGAAAATTTTTGCAGCGACCCCAGGTTTGTCTGGAACAGCACAGATGGTAATCTTTGCTTCGGATTTATTGCAGGTAACGCCGCGAACAGCAATATCTTCGAGTTTTTCATTATTTTTGAGTATCATGGTCCCTTCCTCCTTGGAAAAGCTTGAACGTACATGGATCGGAATGTTAAATCGTTTGGCAACTTCAATCGAACGCGCCTGCATGACCTGGGCTCCCAGAGAAGCCATTTCCAGCATTTCTTCGAATGTAATTGTTTTGAGTTTTTTTGCTTTCGGTTCAATGCGGGGATCAGTGGTAAAAATTCCCGTGACATCGGTGAAGATTTCGCAGACATCCGCTTCAAGCGATTGCGCGAGAGCCACTGCGGTCAGATCAGAACCGCCGCGTCCCAGGGTCGTGATTTCAAGATCGTCTGTGATCCCTTGAAATCCGGCGATGATGACAATTTTATTCTCGTCAAATGCCTTATGGATGCGCGTCGGATCAATCGTTTCAATACGGGCCTTGGTGTGTGTCTTGGTGGTATGGATTCCGACCTGCCCGCCAGTAAAGGAAATGGCATCGTGCCCCATTGTTTTGATTGCAATCGCCAACAGCGCGCAGGAAATCTGTTCGCCTGTTGACATGAGCATGTCCAATTCTCTTGCCGGAGGTTGCGGTGTGATGTTGAGCACCAGTTCCTCCAACTCATCGGTGGTATCGCCCATGGCAGAGACAACGACGGCGACATGATTGTATTTGGCCTTTGTCTCAACGATACGGGCGGCAACGGCCTTGATACGATCAATATTCGCAACAGATGAGCCCCCAAACTTTTGAACGATGATATCCGGTTTTTTCATACAGAGTCCTTTTTAAACATAGGTATTGATAAAACGTTCCATCAGCTGTTGACCATTGTGGAAAACGCGCTGTGTTTCGGCCGCAATTTTTTCATTATAAGAAAATTTTCCGTCGCTAGCAATACCTTTTCCATAAATTACGAATGGCACCGGGTCATGGGTATGCGTGCGCAGTTGGATCGGTGTGGGATGATCTGGCAAAACCATGATGCGGAAATCATCCCGCGGGTCAAAATGGTTTAATATGGTGCCGATGACCTGCTGATCAATTGTTTCAATTGCCTTGATTTTTTCTTTGAGGTCGCCGTTGTGCCCTGCTTCATCTGGCGCCTCAATATGGATAAATGCAAAATCATTTTTTTTGAGAGCCGTAAGGGCGTAGTCGGCTTTTCCCTGGTAATTTGTATCATAGTACCCTGTGACGCCTGGGACAGAGATGACCTCCAGCCCGGCCAGTCGACCGATGCCGTTGATCAGATCAACCGCAGAGATAATCGCGCCATTGACACCATAGAGTTCTTTAAAGGCCGGAAGTTTTGGGTGTGTGCCCTGGCC
>CAZBHY010000165.1:0-3133 GCA_964491705.1 uncultured Planctomycetales bacterium | reverse complement strand
CCGGAATACCGGGCAGAATACACTCCAGGCTGATTATCCAGTGCCGCGACTTCCAGACCAGAATCCTCACCCAACACCAGGCCTCCCGTATGCCGTGAAATGGTCAGCGCTTTTTTGAGCGCATTCGCGCGAAAGGTCTGCCCATCTTCAATGATTGACGGAACATCGGGATACTCTGCCAGCGAAACAATCTTGAGCGGAAGATCCGCCAGCAACTCACGGATCTCTCGTAATTTCCCCTTATTGCGAGTAGCCACAATCAGTGTTTTCATAATACGCCCTTTAACAGCCCCCGCTGTATTGCCACCAGCGCATCAATCCCGTGATGCGCTAACGTCAGCATCTGATCCATCTGTGCCTTCGAGAATGGAGTCTTTTCCGCTGTGCCCTGGACTTCCACCAATCGACCGCAACCAACCATCACGACATTCATATCCACGTCCGCGCTAGAATCCTCTTGATAATTCAAATCTAAGATCGCTGTTCCGCCGTATAGGCCGACACTGACCGCGGCCACGTAATCGCTGAGGGGGATCTCTTTGATTTTTTTCTGCGCCTTAAGCGCCTTGAGCGCCAAGGCCAAGGCAATAAACCCGCCGGTAATCGATGCCGTGCGCGTTCCGCCGTCTGCCTGAAGGACATCGCAATCAATCTTGATCGTCCGCTCTCCCAGGATCTCATCATTGACCACCGACCGCAACGAACGTCCGATCAGACGCTGAATTTCATAGACGCGGCCGGACGATTGATTCCGTTTGATCCGCTGCGCGCAAGAGCCGGGCAGCATGCCGTATTCCGCCGTGACCCATCCTTTTCCCGAACCCTTCAAAAACACAGGGACAGTCTCTTCCGCCATCGCTGTGCAAACCACACGGGTATCACCGAACTCGATCAGGCACGAACCATCTACCTGCTTCATATAATTTTTTTTCACCCGGATTGCGCGTAAATCATTGTCCCGTCTGCCGTCAATGCGTTTCATGATTCTCCTTTTTAAAACTAATAATGAATAACTAATAATGAATAATTGTGGAGTCCTTTCAGGACCGAAATGTTCAGATCGCAAGGCGATACCATAATTATTAATTATTAGTTATTAGCTGTTCATTCCTTAATATAATCCGCGCGGACAGTGGTAGTGATCCCGCCACGAGGATTCATGATGATCTCAATATCCATCCAACGCGGAGCGCATGCCTTGACCAGATCATCCAAAATTTTATTGGCCAGGTGCTCATGAAAAATACCAACATCACGGTAAAACAGCATGTACATTTTTAATGATTTTAATTCCAAACAGACCTTATCCGGGACATACACGATATGGATCACCGCAAAATCCGGCAGGCCTGTTTTCGGACAGATACATGTCAATTCCGGGATCTCAATCTCGATCTCGTATTCACGGTCTGAATATTGGTTTTTCCAGACATCGATCTTGGGTGTCTTCAACGCACGGATAGCATTCTGCAATCCTTCATACGATTTTTTTCCTGCCATGGTCTTCCTCCTTCACACGATCTGCCGACGAATACGCCGGCGATATTTTCCTTCTGATCGTTACCGTTACTGAATTCCCAACAAACGATGCACCTGTGGAACCACCCGAACGTCTTTCAGGAACTCCAAACACAAACGCTGCAGCGCAATACATCGATCCAGCGCGCCGACTGTCAGTTCAGCGGTATTCGGCTGCAAATACACCGGGATCTGGCTGTCGACCGACGCAATGATATCAATAGCCTGCTGCATATCTTCGCGCGATGTCTTGGCTGTCACCACCATCTTCACAAAAAGATCTTTGTCCTTGGCCAGATCCATCATGGCCCGATGCTCCGCCCAGAAGGCCCGACACCCTGTCGACGACGGCAACTTGATATCCATCGCCACGATATCCACCCACTGTTTGACCAGCGCGAATTCCTGATAACCAATGCCATTGGTTTCCAAAAAAACTGGCATCGTGTTCGCTTTTAAAAGCGGCAACATTTCAGCCAGGGCAGACGCCTGACGCAACGGCTCCCCACCGGTGATGCTGACAAAAAAACCTTTCTGATACAACGAAGAAATTTTTTCAAAAAGCTCCTGGACATTGAGCTCTTGCTGAACGGCATAATCTGTATCACACCACGCGCAGCCGATATCACATCCAGCCAGACGGACAAACGTCATGGGGCAACCAATATATTTTCCTTCGCCTTGAATGGAATTAAAAATTTCCGTAATCTTGATTTTCATCATAGAACACTTTTGGACACACACCCCTGCTGCGTGCTGCGTCCGTTCACCTTTTTATTTTCTTCGTCGGCCTTGGCTTAACGCGGGGTCGTCGATGCCTGCCTCTCGGAAACCCTTGGCCCGTAATAGACAACTATCACATTCACCGCAGGGCACGCGCCCTCCCTGATAACACGACCATGTCAGCTCATACGGCACGCCCAACGTCATCCCCAATTGAATGATCTGCGCCTTGGTCTTGGCAATCAACGGCGTGCGAATGGTGATCGCGCGGTTCTCCACGCCTGCCTTGGTTCCGGCATCTAAAGCCTTTTGATACGCCGCGTAAAATTCCGGCCGGCAATCCGGATAACCGGAATAATCCAGCGCATTCGCGCCTATAAAAATCGTCTGCGCCCCGATCGTTTCCGCCAACGATGCGGCAAAGCTTAAAAAAATAATATTCCGCGATGGAACATATGTGGATGGAATTTGACCCGCAACAATCGTGCGGCCTTGGGGGATTGCCTGACAACGATTGAGCAGTGACGAACCCTGCCGCGGCATCGCGATCGTGATCACCTCATAAGAACAATGCACACGCTGAGCAATCGCCTTGGCCTGACGCAATTCTTTTTTATGCCGCTGACCATAATCAAACAACAGACACGTACAGGCGTATCCCTGTGCCATCGCGTCATACAACACCGTTACAGAATCCAGGCCGCCGGATAATAACACAACCGCCTTATCTTTCTTTTTTTTAGACACCATATCCTCACTGCGTTAAAAAATTAAGGGACATTAAAAAGGTCCTATTTTTATGAGAGTATCACGAAAAAATAGGGTTCGTCCCTATTTATTCACGATAGCGTACGCTGGCAGAATCCGACTCCCAGATGCGCACATACTGCAT
>CAZBHY010000164.1:0-3158 GCA_964491705.1 uncultured Planctomycetales bacterium | reverse complement strand
AAACAAACAAATGCTTCATCTTATAACTTTTGGTATTTATCCTAAAGCAGCCCTGCATCAAACTATTTTTCATCAAACGGAAGGCTGCCCGCATCAGCCAATACAAACGACCGTGACACATATCGGCGTGATGCATAACGAATGCGCGGCAAACTATTATCCACACCGACATAACGGCAGGAAAAAATTTTTGATGCCTCTCCCAACCCACATCCGATATCAACAATCGAGGAAAAAGCAATCCCAGATAATGCGCGCGACAAACCGCGCAGCCTGCCTGCATCCAACATCAAACGTTGGACCTTGGAAATCCAGGGAATTTCAAACAGCCCTCCCCAACGATCTTTTTGATCATGATTCATGGCCCGAACACTCCACGATTTGCTGAACCGTATAAAGAGGACGTTTCTTAACATCATCACCAATGCGTGCCAAATATTCCCCTATCACACCCATCGCAAAAATCTGTATCCCGCCAATAAATAGAATCGTCACCATTAATGATGCCCACCCAATCAGTGCCGCATGATTTGAGATCTTAATCACCATCACGATAATAATCCCCAAAAATGCCAATAACGATATCACAGCGCCAAATAACGAAATGAATCGCAATGGCATAAACGAAAATGACGTAATGGCATCAACAGAAAATTTTAGCATGGTCCAAAAAGAAAACTTTGTCTGTCCCGCACAACGGGCATCCCGGTCATAGACCACACCAAAACGCTTAAACCCGGTCCATGCAACCATCCCACGCAAAAAGCGATGACATTCATCCATACGATTCAACTCATCGACAACCTTACGATCAAGCAAATAAAAATCACCCGCATTTTCCGGGATGTCCACAAACGCGAACATTCTTAAAATTTTATAAAAAATTTTTGCGGTGAATCGTTTGAAAATGGTCTCGCCCCTTCGTTGCGCGCGGACCCCATAGACAATATCAAATCCTTCGTTCCATTTTTCTAGAAATTGCGCAATCAATTCTGGCGGATCCTGTAAATCACAATCGAGAACAACAACCGCCTGCCCCCGCGCATTGCGCTGACCAGCCGTGATAGCGATCTGATGCCCAAAATTCCGCGTCAATTGTACAACCTTGACACGACGGGGCGCCTGATTGTGCAGCGCATTTAAAATCACGAACGAGTCGTCCGTACTGCCATCATCGACAAAAATGAGCTCATACGCCAAGCCTGTTTGATCAAGCACAGCCTGCGCCCGATGGTAAAATTCACGGATCAGGACTTGCTCATTAAAAACAGGAACAACAACAGATAACGTGGGATCGCTGCGATTCATTCCTTGTTCTCCTTATCATGATCATCAATACAATAATCCCTGTTGACCTAAAATAAGCATCCGGTAAAGTATCCCAATGCCCAACCCGTTCTTCAAGACCCATGCCTTCCTTGCCCCAAAGGCAATCTCATCGAGGATCTCATCAGCAGGGTGAATGGGATAAATCGCCGCAAACTCCGCTTTAGGGTCGACATCCCAATCTTTGACAATAAAAACCGTTTGATCGCGATTCAGAGATGTTAAACCCGAAAAATTTCTGATATCTCCATATTGGCACAAAAATCCATAGATCATGACATCCAGATCCTGATCGACATAACCCAGTTCTGTCAGTCCGAATTTTTGAGCCGACAGCATCGGAGCCACGATCGTAAAAGTTCCATAGCGATCCTCAACGCGCCTGGTCAACTCCCTATCGACATAAAAGTCGTTACGATACTCTAAGCTTCGTTCAAAAATATTATGATACAGCGCTAATTGCTGATAAAACCGTCCATATGATCCATACGCGAAAAAAATAATCATCGTAATCGCCGCGATCTTCCGCAAAAAATGAGGACGGATCACTAAGGAAGATGCGGAGAAAAAACAAAACACCAAAAAAGGGATCATGCCAATCACATAACGCGGAAGAAGAATAGAAAAATTTGCAAAAAAAGCAAAGAACATAAACACAAAAACATACATCGTTATAATCACCGCATCCCTGGCATCGCCCTTAAAGCGTCGCCAGCACACATCCACACCATAGATCACAAGACTCACAACAAAAAAATGAAAAATTAACGGGAACCGCATCCAATACCAGCCACCCCCGATCAACGGCCACCCGCTGAATAAACTGATCATGCCGCTACTCACATGCGGATCATTTAAAATATATTTCGACAGGACCAACGCCAGCGGAACAGCGGCCATCCATACCATCTCGACAAACCGCTTCCCATCAAATTTCCTCTGCCAGACATCATCCAGAAAAAATTTGAATAAAATAATGCCCACCGCGCCACACGCGACGACGCCTGTTCCCTTAATAAAAGCGGCCACGGCAGCATACAACGATGCAAAAAAGAATTTTTTATTCAGTAAAGAATGTGCCGATAACATCATAAAAAACATACACGGCACATCCATGTTCAGGGACTCAGCATGATGCTGTGTTAACGGATAAAAAAGGAACATCAATGCTGCCAGAATCGCTATGTCATCGGGAAAAATTTTTCGAAAAATATTGCGCAATAACGCAACCGCACAGGCCACCATCCAGAATACGAACTGACGCAATACAGCAAACACCAGCCATGGATATATACATAACTTCATCACCACAGCCAGATATGTCGGATAAATTGAAAAAAGATAAACCCTGGGCCCTCCCTGCATATAATCGGGTTGATTTAACAGATCCACGTAATGAAAATTATTACGCAGCAGCCAAATCGCTTCCGCAAACGGACCGCCAATGGCATCACCATAAGGCGGCCAAAAAAGGGTTTCCCATTTTGTGAGGATCAAAAAAAGAAAAATAGCTGCTGTGAACTGGACAGTTGATGCTGTTTTAAAATAGCGCAAGGCAATAATGATCAACGCCACTGCCGCGATCACCTGACTGATCGGACCCAGCAGCTGTTGTTCCGCTAAACCGTAGAAATACGTCGCGGAAAGAGAATGGTCTCCTGTGGGAAAAATAATCGATAACAGATCAAAGCGCTGGCGATCCACCAACCACCCGACCAAAGACTGCCCCCCAAATTTGACGATATAAAAAAACGCGATGATCACGGGCAAAATGAGGTGCGGAGAGAACAGTCTATATTTTAAAAAATTCTTCATCAAAAAAACCATTACGG
>CAZBHY010000163.1:0-3238 GCA_964491705.1 uncultured Planctomycetales bacterium | reverse complement strand
CAGCGGATCTTCCGCCTGAACAATCTGTTGCGCCGCGCGCTGCTCAGCGTTGTCAAAATCTGCTTTCAAAGAGAGTATCTGTTGATCATACTCTTTTTTTTGCTGATCAAGCAGTGCTTGAGCGTCACGATCTTTCTGATCAAGCTCTTGTTGTAGTTGGGCGATACGATTCTGAAGCGTGTTCTGCGCCTGTTCCATGCGCTGAGATTCGCTGTGTTTCTGCTCAGCCAAGGCCTTGTCCAAACGCTCCGCTGCCTGCTTGCAATCATTGTTCTCCTTGCCAAGGACAACTAGCTGTTCACTGAGACTTTTCACCTGCGCGGATAACGCATTGTGCTGCACCTTGCCATCTTCAATCTGCTGCTTCCACTGCGCCTCAGCAGCGCTCATTTGGGCAATCCGGTCTAAAAGCGATTTTTGCGCCTGATCTATTCTGGCCGGAACTTCTTTCTCAACGGATTCCAATCGCTGAACGGCCTCAGACAACTGATTACGCAGACTATTCTTATCTTTTTCCGCCTGTACTAATTGCGATTCCAAACCCTGCCGCAACGATTGCTGCTCTTGCAAAGCAGCCGCCTTTTCATCGAGCTGTTTTTTGAAATCATCCAGCTGCGCATAAACCTCGGCTATTTTCTTCGCATTCTGTTCCTGCAGCTGCGCCTGTTGTGTCTGTGTATCCGCCTTGATCTGTTCCAAAGCGCTTTCCAGCGCGCTGATCTTCTGCATCAACGGCTCTTTGGCCTTTTCTATACGTGACGCAATCGACTGCGCTACCATATCCTTTTCCGTCAAAAGACCATCAATACGCTTTTGAAGACGAGCCCTGTCTTGAAACCCGTCCTGAGCGCAGGCGACATCTTTGTCTTTTAACTTATCTTTGAATACGCTAAGTTTCTCATCGCGGTCCGTCAATGCCTTTTGCGCATCTGCCATCTGACGATCGCGCTCTTCGAGTTTCAACATAACCTGACGGAACTGTTCCTCACTTTTCCCTAATGCCCCATCTTTTTTTGATAGCTCCTCTTTAAGAATTTTGACCTGATCTTCCAAAGGCGCCTTTACCGATGCGATCTGTTCAGGCAACGTTGCTGCTGCTTTCTGAAGATCTGCCTCAAGCGCTGCGATCTTCTCGTGAAGCGGCGCAATCGCCTGTTCCATCTTGCTGGCCTGTTCGCGCTCAAAAACACCACGCTGAACCTGCAATGATTCAACCTGCTCTTCCAAAAATCTTTTTTGCTCCTTGAGCGCCGCATGATCCTGAATTAAACGATCGCGCTCCTGCTCCAACCGATGAATCTCGTTTTGCTTATTGTCTAAGGCCGCTGCGATCTCTTCCGCCGCAGCGTCTTTGACCGATAATTTTTGTGTCACGACATTCGCACCGTCGTGAATATCCTGCAGCTGTTTTTGATACTCCGCGATCTCTTTTTTCGCCGCAATCAGATCACGATCGCTCTGCTGCTTTTCTCGGGAAAGCGCCTCATATTTTTCCAGCAGGGCGTCTGCCCGCTCAATCAACGCTTTATTCTCGTCCGCCAAAACGTGATCCTGCGCGTACGCAGAAACAGAGCCTATCAACGCCGCAGAAACAATGCCAATCATGAAAAAAATATGACAACGATAAGTATTCATTCCCTGCTCCGCCTGTATCATGGTGAATGTTAGCATCAACAGCACAGCATGATGCGCCTATATTTTATATAAGAATCGAAATCATTATATTATGAATTATTCATATCTGAAACAAAAAGGCTTTTTTTCTTAAAGATTTTTTGGATATGATATACTATCGCTATGTGCGCGTTGTTTCAAAAAAAATCAATCACCAACTACGTTTCCCCGGAGATCACAGTCGGATTCTGCCAGTATGGGCCGACCATCACCTTGGGCGGCGTTGTCTCATCCGTGAAAAAAATTGTCCTGGTCAGCGGCATGAGCCTCTCCGTGTCTGTCCCATTTCATTCGCTGAAAAAAGAATTTGAATGGTTCGCCCTTCAGTCAGGATCCGCATCTGACGCTGCCCGGGGTATCAATATCCAAACGCCGACAAAATTTGTCTTATCCCCTGACAAGGCCTGGGCATATACCATCCTATTTGTTGATAATACCTGCTATGCCGAAATGAAAAATATTCTCTCCAGCATCCGTGACGCATGGCGCGTTATCCTGGAAACCTCCCATGGAAAGACAACGCAGGAAAAATTTCTCGACCTGATCAAAACCCCGATGGCCAAAGAACTCAACAACATGTTACACAATATGCATTATTGGAAAACCGGCCGATATGCGTTGACATTCAATATCGCCACAAAAAATGACGTCCTTTTCACGGAAAAAACTTTCTCCCTGAACGATGACCACATCGCATCCCTGAAAAATAACTCCATGGACATCCTGGCATCTATTTGCGATCAGCCAACGGATTTTAGCACCGTCGCTGTTCCCTTATCGGATTAAACACCCGCTGTCTGTCTCACTCCTGATGAACCATAAACCCTCTGCCCAAATCACAAATAAAAAAACGGCTAGCATTTTCCGCTGACCGCTTTTTATTCTCAATCATTTTGTCTATCGATTATTTCTCACGTTTCCGAATGCCAAACAACCCCAACAGCCCAGTTCCTAATAAAAGCATTGACGCCGGCTCTGGAACAACATTCGACGGAGCAAATGCACCTGTCATAAAAAGTTCTTCATGTCCATTATTGGCCCCGGCCAAATTAAAATCAGCAAGAAACTGATATCCCTTGCCACCATAAAGGCTCAAATCCATGGTCGGTGCAAACGCAATAAAGTCGAGTTGACCGCTGCCTTTATTATTATCCAATTCATAACATGCCACCGGATTATTTTTTTTGTCGAAACAAACACCAACATCCATCTTTCCAAAAGCCGTGACCATCGAGTCAGCATCAAAGGCATCATTTTCCACATTGTCAAAGGCCCAAAATGCAACAACAGACTTGGTCACAGGATCCCAGATTCTGACCTGCCCGTTCATCAAAATAGTCGGGTTGCTCCCCGTCTGATTCATATCAAAATTAAAAACAGGGATATTCACATTAGAATCAAAACTGTGTAAAAATTTCAAAACAGAATCCACCGCAACAGGGCTATACGTTCCTGAAAACGTATCTTCCCCCACGCCGGTGGGTGCATTCAAAGGATCGGGAAACGGTCGGCCGGCAACAGAGGCATTGCTCTGCCCAACCGCGCCAGTATAGATCAAAAGATC
>CAZBHY010000162.1:0-3263 GCA_964491705.1 uncultured Planctomycetales bacterium | reverse complement strand
CATCAAAATGTTTCATATCATCTGCACTGATTTTTCTCTCAGCTAAAAGTCTTGATTCCACCCATTCGACCAGGCCCTTCCAAAAATCACGCCCCACCAAAACAACAGGGCATCGCTCGACCCTGTGCGTCTGAATTAGCGTGATACATTCAAACAGTTCATCCAAGGTCCCGAACCCACCCGGAAAAACAATAAAGGCCTTTGCATATTTTAAAAACATTACCTTGCGAATAAAAAAATAATGAAAATTGATCAGCGTTTTAATATAAGGATTGGGTTTCTGTTCAAACGGCAGATCAATATTCAGGCCAACCGAATATCCGTCTGCCTCCATGGCCCCCTTATTGCCGGCCTCCATAATCCCCGGCCCTCCGCCGGTGATCACCGCATATCCCTCTTTCACAAATAATTCCGCTGTACGCTGCGCCTTGAGATACATCGGATCCTCTGTGGATGTGCGCGCCGATCCAAAGATGGTCACGCCTTTCTGAATCTCAGAGAACTGTTCAAACCCCGATACGAATTCCGCCATAATCCGAAACACCCGCCACGGATCTTCAAACTTTAATTGATCAGATATTTTCTTTATCGAATTTGCCATCCCGCATCCTCTCCTTTTAACCGCTTTGAATACATCCCCTGTCACATCTAAAAAATAATCTCAGCAATGCCCTCTGCTGTGATCGTCTTTCGCATGTACCATCTCCCATTACCAATCCAACGGCTTTTTCCAAGCCGCCTTGAGATCATCAATCGAAGCACGAAGACACATCTCTCCGTCTATCCCCGACACCACCATATCACGCTCCGCCTGGACACGACCGATACAGGCGAATGGGATTTTTTTCATCAACGCCTCAAACGCCACGCGATTCTCAGGAAAGACTTCAATGATAAAACGTGAATGCGACTCCGAAAAGAGCACGGTGGCATTATTGCGCTGCCCGCCCTCAAACGGAACCTGCCGCAAATCAATCGCCGCTCCCAGACCCCCACTGAAGGCCATTTCCGCCAAGGCCACACCCAGTCCACCGTCAGAACAATCATGAATTGCAGCCGCATACTTTTTCTGCACCGCCTGATACACTGCAGCAAAGGTCCTCTTTCCCATTTCAAAATTCACCTTGGGGACATCCTGTCCCATTTTTCCAAAAAGATCACAATAAATCGACCCGCCCATCTCGTCTTTGGTCATCCCGAGAATATAAATAAAACTCCCGGCCTTTTTAAAATCCATGCTCACGGCAAGATGAACATCATGCACAATGCCAATCGCCGAAATCAACAACGTTCCTGGAATTGCGATCGATTCTTTGCCATGGTCATATTCATTATACAGACTGTCCTTGCCGGAAATAAATGGTGTTCCATAAGCCACCGCAGCATCATAACATCCTTGAGCACACCGCACCAAACTGCCTAGCCGGTCAGGTTTATCTGGATTTCCCCAGCAGAAATTATCAAGAATCGCGATACGCTCCGGATCACCTCCGACAGCGACGATCTGCCGAATCGCCTCATCAATACAGCCTGCCGCCATCCAAAATGGATCGATCATGCCATAACGCACATTAATCCCATTCGAGATCGCGATCCCTTTCGCTGAATTCATCTTTGGGGCAATCACCGCTGCATCCGATGGGCCATCACAACACACCCCGACAAAGGGCTTGATCACACTGCCCCCTTGGACTTCATGGTCATATTGACGGACAATCCATTCTTTCGAGCAGACATTGTAATGCGACAAGGCCTTCTGTAACAGATCCGCCAAATCTTTGGTGTCCCGAGGGCAATCTTCGTCACCCTTATTTTCTGTCCAAACCGCTTCCTTGGTGATTTTCGGAATACCGTTATGCAAAAAATTCATGTCCAAATTACACACCTTAGCGCCATAATACATCAGCTCCAAACGCCCCGTCTGTGTGAATTCCCCAATAATCGTCGCTTCCACATCCTCCTCTGCGAACAATTCTAAAAACCGCTCTTCATGTTCAGGCGGAACAGCAAAGACCATGCGCTCTTGAGACTCTGAGATCCAAATCTCCATATAAGACAGCCCCTGATATTTCAGCGGCGCCTTATCCAAATACACGCGGGCACCTGTCTTTTCCGCCATCTCTCCCACAGCGCTCGAAAATCCTCCCGCTCCGCAGTCTGTCACAGCGCGATACAGACCTTCATCACGCGCCTTCATTTGAACATCAAGGACTTTCTTCTCCTGAATCGGATCGCCGATCTGAACAGCGCCAGACGAAACAACTTCTGACGACGACGTCAGTTCTCCTGAAGAAAACGTGGCTCCATGAATGCCGTCCCGCCCTGTCTTACCGCCAGCAATGACAATCAGATCTCCGGGTTTCACCGTCTTATGTTCTTTTCCCTTAGGAATCATGCCGATGTTGCCGCAATACACAAGAGGATTGCCAACAAACCGGTCATCAAAAATTACTGTCCCATTAACCGTCGGGATGCCCATTTTATTGCCATAATCCCGAACGCCGGAAACAACACCTTTCATCACGCGTTTCGGATGAAGCGTCCCGGCCGGCAGACGGGCCGGAGCAAAATCAGGCGGAGCAAAACAAAAAACATCTGTATTCGCAATGGGTTTGGCTCCTAATCCCGTTCCCATCGTATCGCGCAAAACTCCCCCGATACCTGTGTTCGCGCCACCGAACGGCTCAAGCGCGGAAGGATGATTGTGCGTCTCCACTTTAAAGCAAATATCATGCTGATCATCAAACGCAACAATTCCGGCATTATCATGAAACACCGAAACGCACCACGGACGATTCAAATCATAGGTCGCTTTTGCAATCGTTGACTTTAACAAGTTGTCGATTTCGAATATTTCCGTCTTCCCGTCGCGCGTCTCTTGATATCGGATCTTACCCCGGAATGTCTTATGATGGCAATGTTCGCTCCACGTCTGGGCAATAGTCTCCAACTCACAATCGGTCGGGTTGCGTCCAAGGCTACGGAAATGCTGCTGAATCGTTTTCATCTCATTGACATTTAAAAACAACTGCCGGCGATCGCTGATTTCCGACAACTGTGCGTCATGCGCATCAAGCAACATCACCAAAACCGCCTCAGTGCTGCTTAAATCCTTCGCCGGTTGGGCAACGGATTCCACTGCATCCTCTTTAACAAGATGCTGAATCAATTTGTTAGACAGTGTTTTATCAACGATGAGCTGAATATCACGATCAGCCAGGCGTCCCTGGATATGATATTGTTTTGCGGTCCGAACAGACGAC
>CAZBHY010000161.1:0-3268 GCA_964491705.1 uncultured Planctomycetales bacterium | reverse complement strand
GATATTATTAAAATTGGGCGTACGCATCTCATGGATGCGGTTCCGTTAACATTGGGCCAAGAATTTTCAGGATATGTCCATCAGGTCCACACAGCGTTAGATCGGGTTGATAATGCATTGCCGCGTCTTTATGAATTGGCAATTGGCGCGACAGCGGTGGGCACGGGTCTCAATACGCACCCGCAATTTTCAGAAAAGGCGGCTGAAAAAATTTCGCAAATTACCGGACTGCCGTTCATCTCTGCAAGGAATAAATTTGAGGCCTTGGCATCGCATGATGCCCTGGTCGAATTCAGCGGCGTTCTCAAAACGATTGCCTGCTCATTGATGAAGATTGCGAATGATATCCGCTGGTTGGGATCGGGGCCGCGTTGCGGTATCGGGGAAATTCGGCTGCCATCCAATGAACCGGGAAGTTCGATTATGCCAGGTAAGGTCAATCCGACCCAATCGGAGGCAGTGATGATGGTCTGCGCACAAGTGATGGGCAATGATGTGACGATTAACATCGCCGGCGCCAACGGGAATTTCGAGCTCAATGTTTTTAAACCGGTGATCGCGTACAATATTTTGCAATCGATCCGTTTATTGGGAGAGGCGGCAAAAAGTTTTGCTGATAAATGCATCGATGGGATTGAGGCGGATCGGGGAAAAATCAGCACATATGTCCAAAATTCTTTGATGTTGGTCACGGCCTTAAATGAGCATATCGGCTATGATAAGGCAGCAAAAATTGCCAAAAAAGCGTTTGATGAAAATAAGACGCTCAAACAAGCAGCCGTGGAATTGAAATTGGTGACACCCAATGATTTTGATGCGATTGTACGACCAGAGGATATGATTCGCCCGCGTGAGCGTGCGTCGTGAAAGGACACAAGAATGCCTCCAAAGGCTAAAGAACGACGATCTTATGAACGCATCAAGCGTGCGTTGGCCATCCAGTTTCGGTTGCGCAACGGAAAAAATGGCCAAATGGATACCGATCGTTGGCATTTATCCATGACCATAGATATGAGCGCTGGAGGGATTGCTTTTCAGTCGTCAGTTCCGTTTTCCGTAGGGGATATGTTGGAATTGCATGTGGTCATGTCTGGAATCGTTGATGTAGTGAAAGCCACTGGCAAGATTGTCCGTGTGGAAGAATTGGCCCCTGGTCAATTGTATAGCATTGCGGTGCAATTCACTAAGCGTTTTTGAGTGTCGTTTTTTCATTGTGCCAATAAAAATTATTATCGCGCTGCCATTATGAAACGTCTGCATCAATTTTCTGCTCAACGCGTGTGACACAGACACGGTCCTATTATTTATCGCAGAGAAAAAATGTGTTTTTTGTACACACTTTCATTGTTTATATATTGACAATCGACGCGCGAAGGGATATATTGGCTTTAATTTCATACCATGGTACATCATGTGTGCCTTTTAGGATATTCGATGGCAAATGTTCCGCATATTGAGCATGACGGTGTCATTTGTGGCATAACGGACCGCGCGTTTCATGTTCTTCTTCATACGGTCTCGGCGTGTGGGTCGTGTGAGGCGAAGAAGTCATGCCCCGTATTTGAGATGGGCTCGGAAAAGATTATTGACGTTGTGAAAGGCGAAACAGCACATTCCATTGGTGACCCGGTTACGGTCATGTTAGAACCATCTCAAGGATTGCGCGCTGTTTTTTTTGGTTATGTGCTGCCGTTTGTTTTCGTTTTTTGTGTTTTGATCATCGGCAGCCACTATTTTCATCATGAGGTCATTTTTGGACTTTTGGCACTGGCAGTTTTAGTGCCCTATTATACGGCTCTGTATTGTTTGCGTGATCGAATAAAAAAAATGTTTGTATTTCAGTTAAAGGATGATATGTAGCATGACACCAGCACTGATGTATACCGTTTTTTTGTTATGCAGCATTGGGGTTTTTTCTGCAATTATTCTTTTTTTTGTGGCCAAAAAATTTCATGTCGTTGAAGACCCATTAATTGATGATATTGAAGCGTTGCTTCCGAGGGCCAATTGTGGCGCCTGCGGATATCCAGGGTGCCGGGCGTTTGCGGAAGCCTGTGCGAAGGCTGACTCGATCGAGGGCTGGTATTGTGCACCTGGCGGCAATGACGTTATGGCCAAAATTGCGCATCGGCTGGGGAAAGACGCGACGAAAAAAGATCCGATGATCGCCGTTGTCCGCTGCAACGGAACATTTGCACATCGCCCAAAAACCGCAATTTATGACGGGGTCAAAACCTGTCTGATTGCCGCAAGTACGTTCAGTGGTGATACCGGTTGTGAATATGGCTGTTTAGGATTGGGAGATTGCGCACGCGTATGCCCGTTTGATGCGATTCACATGGACACCACAATCGGCCTGCCTGTTGTCGATGAGCAAAAATGCACTGCCT
The DNA here is from genome assembly GCA_964491705.1 of uncultured Planctomycetales bacterium. Classification (GTDB taxonomy): domain Bacteria; phylum Omnitrophota; class Gorgyraeia; order Zapsychrales; family JANLHA01; genus JAKLFA01. The sequence continues at coordinate 878 of CAZBHY010000161.1, read as the reverse complement.
GCGGGCAATGTGTAACAGCCTGCCCCAAGCAAATCATTGAATTGCGTAAAAACGGTTTAAAAGGTCGACGGGTTTATGTCTGCTGTATCAATCAGGATAAGGGCGGCCCTGCATTAAAGGCCTGCAAGGCGGCCTGTATCGGCTGTGGAAAATGTGTGTCCGCTTGTCCATTTGATGCCATTCATCTTGAGAATAATTTAGCGTATATTGATTTTGACAAATGTCGATTATGCCGGAAATGTGTGGCGATATGCCCAACCGGCGCGATTCATGAAGAAAATTTTCCAGCAAAAAATATAAATGCAAGCGACGCATCCACAGCCAATACAGTGAAAAGTTAGAGATGGCTGGGCGTGTGTGGTACCAACATGAAACATAAAATGAGAACATTTCCGCAGGGCGGCATTCATCCGGATGATAAAAAATTTTCCGAGTCTAGTCCTATCACGGATGTTGCATTGCCAAAGACGGTGTATATCCCTTGCTCGCAGCATATTGGCGCGCCGGCTGTTCCGATTGTTCAGCCAGGGGACAAAGTTTTGGTGGGGCAATTGATTGCAGAGCGCCGTGGATTTATTTCCGCCAATGTTCATTCCTCCGTGTCTGGAACAGTCCGTCGGATGATTGATTTGCCAGATCCGGAAGGGCGAAAAAAACAATCCTTTGAAATCGAGGTCACCGGAGATGATTGGCTGCCCGGCATTGATCGCGATACGCATATCAAGCAAGAGATTGACGCCGATCCAGAGGAAATTCGTGCCAGAGTCACTGCGGCGGGTGTGGTGGGGCTGGGTGGAGCCACATTTCCGGCAGACATTAAATTATCCATTCCCAGGGGAAAAACCGCAGACTGTCTGATTATCAATGGAGTCGAATGT
>CAZBHY010000160.1:0-3268 GCA_964491705.1 uncultured Planctomycetales bacterium | reverse complement strand
CATGTTCCTGGTCGCGTCGGTCGTCTCCCGGGGCGCCCGGTTCTTCCTGGTAGCGAGGATTGTTTTGTCGATCAGGCGGATAAAGGTGATGTGATCGGGTTGAAAGTCCCCGCGGTTGTCCGTCCGAAGGATAAGGTTTTTCTTTGGCGTGACAGGGCGCCGCTGGTTGCAGGTGGCGCTGTTGGGCAGGAGGAGGCGGGTGATGAAACAACTGGATTTTAGTGCGGAATTTTTATCAGCCGTCGATCTTTTGGAGAATACTGACCGCCATGTGTTTGTCACGGGTCAGGCCGGGACAGGCAAGTCGACCTTATTGGAGTATGTCCGCGATCATACGGTGAAAAAAGCTGTTGTGTTAGCCCCGACAGGAGTGGCCGCGGTGAATGTGAAGGGGCAGACGATTCATTCATTTTTTCGTTTTAAACCGGACATTACCCCGGATACGGTCAAGTCGATTCGTTTGAGAAAAGAGAATCGGGAGCTGTTTGAGAATTTGGAGACGGTCATTATTGATGAGGTGTCCATGGTCCGCGCGGATCTTTTGGACTGTGTCGACCAGTTTCTTCGGCGTCATGGCCCTTATTCCCGCCGGGCATTTGGAGGTGTTCAGATGGTCTTGATCGGGGATTTGTATCAATTGCCCCCGGTGGTCACCTCCTCGGAAGAGGAGATTTTTCGGGGTTATTATGACAGCCCGTATTTTTTTTCTGCGAAAGTTTTCGATGGCATGACGCCTGCGTTGGTTGATTTATCTCAGATCTACCGGCAGGTCGACGATCATTTTATTTCGTTGCTCAATGCGATTCGTCATAATCAAGTCAATGAACACGATCTGGCACTGCTGAACCAGAGGGTGCGGCCCGATTTTGTCCCAGCGGACGAAGATTTTTTTATTTATTTGACAACAACCAATGCCGCGGCCGACCGCATTAATGCCTATCAGCTGGATCGGATGGAGGGAAAAGAATTTTGTTTTCAGGCGAGAAGAGATGGGACATTTGATGAGCGTTCACTGCCCACCAAGGATTTTTTACGCCTCAAAACAGGCGCGCAGGTGATGCTGTTGAATAATGATCCCAACGGGCAATGGGTCAACGGCACTATTGGTAAGATTGTTTCAGTCGCGGAAGATTTGGCAGAGACGGATATCGTTCAGGTTGAATTAGAAGAGGGGCGCACGGTTGAGGTGGGCCCGTTTACATGGGAGATGTTTCGATTCCGGTTTAATGAGGACACCCAGCAGATGGAATCAGAGAGTGTGGGGTCGTTCATGCAGTATCCGTTGAAATTGGCATGGGCGGTGACGATTCATAAAAGTCAGGGCAAGACATTTTCTCAGGTGGTGCTGGATATTGGCAGCGGTGCATTTGCGCATGGGCAAACGTATGTGGCCCTCAGCCGGTGTACGTCGCTGGATGGCCTTGTTTTGCGTCGTCCAATCGCGAAGCGTGATGTTATTGTCGACCCGAAAATTGTTGATTTTATGCAGCGGATTGAGGGACGTTTGGCGCACCGCAACGCCGGAATATCTTGAGACGGCTCTATTTACAAAGATTTATTTTAGGACTAAGATAAGGTGTTTTTTACGTTTTGACATCAGCCTGGGGGAGAACAATGTGGCCATTGATCAAGAAGGTTCAATCATTCTTTCAGAACACCATCAAAAAATCAAAGAATCCTGATGTGAGCAAACAGCATGCGTACCGGCCGGGAACTCTTCTTGTCCATGCCGGGCAGACTCCGGATCCAGCGACGGGGTCATGTGCGGTGCCGATTTATCAGACGTCATCCTATGTTTTTCACAGCACGGATCACGCTGCGGACTTGTTTGCCCTTAAGGAATCCGGAAATATTTATACCCGGCTGATGAATCCGACCAATGATGTCTTGGAAAAAAGGATTGCGGCTCTGGATGGGGGCGTGGGTGCTTTGGCCGTGGCCAGCGGCATGTCCGCGATTGCGGTAGCGATTTTGACCATTGCCCGTTCCGGTGATGAGATCGTATCGGCCAGCACCCTCTATGGTGGAACGCATACATTATTTCAATATACGCTGAAACGCATGGGCATTACGGTACGGTTTGTCGATCCCTCTGATCCGAAAAATTTTGAACAGGCGATCACGGAAAAAACCAAGGCGGTTTATGGAGAGACAGTAGGCAATCCCAAGCTGAATGTCTTGGATATTGAGGCGGTGGCGGACATCGCTCATCGTCATGGTATTCCACTGATCATTGATAATACCGCGTCGGTCTATTTATGCCGGCCCATTGATCATGGCGCAGATGTCGTTGTTTATTCTGCCACGAAGTTTATCGGCGGGCATGGAACGAGCCTTGGGGGGCTGATCGTTGATTCTGGGAGGTTTACCTGGACTCAGGAGAAATTTCCTGACATTGCCCTGCCGGATGAGAGTTATCATGGATTAAATTTTGTTGAAACATTTGGTGCTGCGGCCTATATTGCGAAAGCGCGCACGGGTCTCCTGAGGGATCTTGGGCCGGCCATGGCGCCGTTCAATGCCTTTCTTTTTTTGCAAGGGCTGGAGACGCTGCATGTGCGGATGCCCCGTCATTGTGACAATGCACTTAAGGTCGCGCATTTTCTTCAACATCATCCCAAGGTCAGCTGGGTTGTTTATCCAGGGCTTGATTCAAGCCCGGAGAAGGCCAAGGCTGACCATTATCTACACGACGGAGCCGGTGCTTTGGTCGGGTTTGGTATTCAGGGCGGGTTAGAGTCAGGAAAAAAATTTATCAATGCCCTGACGTTGATTTCGCATTTAGCGAATATCGGCGATGCCAAGACGTTGGCTATTCATCCGGCCAGCACAACACATCAGCAGTTGAGCCGTGAAGAACGTGAGGCTGCGGGTGTGACTGAGGATTTTATCCGGCTGTCGATCGGTCTGGAAGATGTGCAGGATATTATTGATGATCTTGATCAGGCATTGCACCAATCATAATGTGGATTAAAGGGTGTTGCCCATGATGAATTCTCCGCATGCGCGTATTGTACGAAAACCATTCTGGCAGAGAATGGGTTTTTTTTATGTGAGTGTAATTTTGTTGCTGTGTACGCCTGTTTGCGCCCAGCAGGACCAGCATTATGAAATCGGTGTCTTGGCTGACCGTGGTAAGACCAAGGTGCTGGAGCAGTGGGTTCCATTCGCGGATCTTTTAACCGACCAGATTGAGCACGCCTATTTTTCGATTGTTCCCCTTGATTATAGTGAGCTTTATGATGCGGTTCAGCGCGGCAGCATCGAC
>CAZBHY010000159.1:0-3320 GCA_964491705.1 uncultured Planctomycetales bacterium | reverse complement strand
ATAAAAGCTTCAAAATCGTTAAGACATGAGATTGAAAAGGTCTTGGTACAAGCGACTGTTAATAAACTGCTGGTGCAGGAAGAGCGAACGACAGTTAAAGATGTTCGTCTGAAATGGCATACGGATGGCAAGCCTGTTCTTGAAAACAAAGAATTGCAGGGTGTGGGTATTTCTTTATCACATGACGGGAATCTTTTGGTTTGTGTTGCAGGGTTTGGAGAGCAGGGCATTGATGTTGAAACTGTTTCTGAGCGTTCGAGATCAGAATGGCGAGCATTGTTAGGGAATAAAAAATATGATTTGGTGAAGAAAAATATAGAGTTAGAGGAAAATATAAATTATATGGGAACCGTAATTTGGTCAGCTAACGAAGCTTTTATAAAATATCTTACAAAAGAGGAATCTGTAAATTTTGTTGATAAGAAGAATGGAAGGTATTACGTGCTCCAATGTGGAGAGGTTTTTACTATAAGCATGTTGGTAAATGTTAAGGGAGAGATCAGAGTTTTATCGTTTTTGGTAAGAGATGAATATAAAAAGGCAAAGGAAGGCATACTGGAAAATCTTGGGTATAAAAAAGATTGTTTTGATTTTAATGTCGAATATACAGGACCACAAAAGCAACTTGTAACAGTTAAGCGTTTTCCAACATCTTTTAAAGTCAATAAATTACGAAGTAGACGGGTTTACTTTACCTCTTTTTTGGAATGGATGGGAGAAATGCGAGAGCTCAGCATTCTTCCTATTTATAACAAGTTAGCGGATGTATTTGAAACGGGAGAATGGGGGATATCAACCAATAATCTTATTTTAGATGTAAAGGGCGAGATTAGGAGTAGTGATAATGTTGAAGTAAGATTTTGGTTGGATAAGAAAATCAGCAGAAATATTTTTGATTTGGCGTTTGAATTTAGAATTTTAACATCGAATAATGAAATTGAACGAGTGGCGTTGGCGACACAACGGATTTCTTGGATCAAAGTTTTAGAGCATGGGAAGGCTCGTGTAGATGATGCCCCGCAGTTTTTTAATGATTTAATGGATTTAATGCTCCCCATTGCAGAAAAAAAAGAAAAATTACCTCATCTAGAGGAGGCCTATTCTCAATTAAAACTTAATGATGTGATGTTAGATTATGATTCCTTGAAAAAGAAGGCCCCTCTTTTGCTTGAGATGAAAATAGAAACCAGCCTGGATGATTCTAATCTTGTTGGCAACATTTACTTTTCTAATTATGCGACATGGGTTGCAAGGGCAACGGAGAAGTTTTTTTATTCGCATTGGCCTGAGATTTATAGTGGGACAATGGTTAGAAAGGAAATGATTTGTCTTAAATTCAAAATTGATTATTTGAATGAGGCTATGCCGTTTGATAACATGTTAATAAAAATGTATTTAGCCAAGCTGTTTAAAAATGGATTTATTTTTAAATATGAGTTTTATGCTTCTGATTCTAAGAAGAAGATTGCTAGCGCTGAGCAAACCGTGTTATTAGTTTCTAGAGATGCTCGTATGAAGCCGATTAGTAGTGATTTGACGGAGTCACAGGTAGCGCGATTAAAGAAGTTTTTATAAATAATGGATTGAGATATGATTAATTTATTTTCAATAGCAGGTTTGTCATTAGGCGCTATCTGTTTTGTGTTATCAGGCATTATCTTTTTTTATTCAAAGAATCGACTTCATTATCTTTGGGGTTTTTTTAATTTATCCCTTTTAATATTTGGATTAGGGTCATTTCTTATTGGTTTAAGCAGTTCATATGAAGCGGCTGTATTAAGTTGGAAAATTTTTTTTGCCGGGATTATTTTCATTCCCGTCCTTTTTTATCATATTGTGGAAGTTTTTACCGGATACGGAAGATCGAAGATTTTAAAATTTGCTTATTTGCAAGGAATCCTTTTTTTAGTTCTAACTATTTTTACTGGAAAGGTTATAGAAAGACTTGAGTTGATTTGGGGTATTTATTATTTGAAGGGGAATTTTTTAAATACAGTGTTGTTTGGGATTTGGTGTCTATTAGCAGTGATTTCTTTTGTCCATTTGTATAGATGTATGAAAGTTTTGAAAGGCCTAAAGCGTGTTCAAGCTGGTTATTTATTTTATGGAATGGCTATTGGTTTTATAAGTGGAGCGACTACTGCCTTACCTTGTTATGGAATACATATTTATCCTGTCTGGCATTTTTTGATTTGTATATATGCTGGAATTTCTACTTATGCTATTTTTAAATATCAGTTAATGGACATTAAGGTGGCCTTTAGTCGGTTTGGGCTTTTTATTTTTGTTTACGCTATCGTCCTCGGCATTCCATTATTTTTTGGCTATAAATATGGCATGTGGCAGACGGCAACATGGTCTATGCTGGTTCTGGCCACCGCCGGTCCGTTTATCTATCTTTTTCTTCAGCGCAAGGCCGAGGCAGCGATCCTGCAGGAAGAGATGCGCGTTCAGGACCTGGTAAGCCTGGCGTCGATCGGTATGCGGTCGGTGAGGAATCTTCCGAAGCTTTTGGAACTGATCGTTGATATTTTAGGGAAAAGCCTGCGGTTGGATAACGCATCAGTTTATTTACAGGATTCCGAAAGTCGCCACTATATTTTAAAATCCTCGTTGAGTGATCATATGCGTCTTGATGTAATCGAGCGGGAGGATTCGCTTGTCAGGATGCTTGAGCGAACAAAGTATCCTATTGTTTTTGAGGAGATCAAATTTGCGTCAGAATCGCGCAATGGAGAGAATGACCTCTTCGCTGTGATGTCCCGAATGAAAGAAATGGGAGCAAGCGTGATCGTTCCGGCTGTTGTTGAGGAAAGTTTATTGGGGTTTATTGCCCTGGGAGAGAGGCAGGACAAGAAGCTTTATCATTCTGATCTGGTCAGCGTCCTGGCAATCCTCGGCAATCAGGCAGCCTTGGCCATCGAGAATTGTTACTTCCTGGAAGCTGAGGCCAAACGCATGGAGCAGATGGGCCTTGAAGAGCGGCGCATGTCACTGGACCATGTGACCAGTTCCATGGCCCATGAGATCGATAATCCCATGGCGGTCATTCAGGGGCAGGTGGATGTATTGGCGATGGATCTGGAAGATTTGCGGATCACTATGCCGGATGATCTTCGCGTGTCGATTAATAAATCCATAGATTTTATTTTAGAGGCTCGCCGGCGGGTCAGCGGGATGATCCACGCGATTAGGGAGTATTCGCAAAAGACAACAGGAGAATTTAAGCCCGTGACACTGCAGGATGTGTATGACGGCTATTGGAAGCTGTTCGGATCGGAGTTCCAAAAAAGTGAAAACAAACCGGTGGAATATGTTAA
>CAZBHY010000158.1:0-3380 GCA_964491705.1 uncultured Planctomycetales bacterium | reverse complement strand
TACGACAATGTTCCTTGAATGCGGAGAGATAAAATGATTGAAAAAATGCTATACCTTATGCTCATTTTTGTTATGAGCGGGTGTGTCATGATCGAATCCTATTATCGACCATTTCCAGGCCAAGGGACGCCCGATCATGATTTTATGACTTGGAACAAGCCTACTGATCTATCAGTGGATCTCAGCACCTTTGGCCAATGGCTTATTACCCAGCGTCTATCTGGATGGGAAAACATTCTGCATGTACACGTTAGTCTGTATAATGCATCGGCTGAATCCGTATTGCTAACTTCCGATGAGGTCGTCATCATCGCTAATGGAAAGAGCTATCCATTCAAGTTGAGTGAATATAAATTTGCTCGTGCCCCGCGAATTCTTTGGGCAAGTGTTTTTGATGTTAATTTTGATAAGACGATAGTCCGGGAGTTTACTCTCATCTTACCGCCAGTTATTTTTGACGGCCAAACAGTGGCATCCAATCCGGTGAAATTTAAAAGAGAGAAAGGACCAATCTTTTATCGAATTTTGCAATGAGATGCCTCTGGTTGCAGAAAAATAGCAACACTGTTGGATATCTATTACAAAAACGGCGTTTTTTTCTCAGTCGTGATGCCCATTAATTATATATAAAAAAATGGGAACTTCAGGTAATATATTTGAAACCAATGAGTTGAGGTTGGTGCTTTTTATTATAAAGCAAAAGGGAAATGTATGAGCAGAATAACGTTAAAAACTAAACTTAAAGATTCTATCCGTGCAATTTCTGTTTTTATGGAACGGCAGAATCCGATTTACATCCTGATCGGAAGCTATTGCGCAGTTATGATTATCGGGTTTCTGCTGCTGTGCATGCCTTTTGCGCAAAAAGCCACGATCGTCGCTCTAGATAATCTTTTTACGGCAGCTTCCGCTATTTCAACCACCGGGCTGGCCTCGATAAGTGTCGCGGACAATTATACTTTTTTCGGTCAATTCATCATTGTCTTTTTAATCCAGCTTGGCGGATTGCATTACATGACCTTTGGATCATTGATCATGCTCATGGGACAAAAAAAATTCTCAAAGACCCATGAGGCCTTGGTGAGAAACGACTTCGGCCTGCCTGATGATTTTAACATCTACGATTTTCTGCGTTCTGTTGTTGTGTTTTCGCTGACAGCTGAAATGATCGGGACGATTATTTTATATATCGTTTTTATCAGCCACGACGTTGCCCAGCCTTTTTGGAATGCTGTCTTCCACAGCATTTCCGCGTTCTGCACCGCGGGATTCAGTCTTTTTAACACGAGTTTTGAAAATTTTGCGGCTGACCCGATACTGAACATCACTATTACCATGTTGAGTTTCCTTGGTGCGATCGGTTTTATCGTTGTCACGGATTACTGGGATATGATCAAAGGACGGAAAAAGAGTGTTACCTTTACAACCAAAATCATCCTGACCTTTTCAGTCCTAACCATCGGGGCCGGATCAGTCTTGATCTTCTTGACAAATTCATTCGGTGAAAATGTTTCTGTTGGTTCACGAATATACATGTCTGTGTTCCAATCGATGACCGCGATGACAACAGTCGGTTTCGATACGTTCCCGACCGCCAACATGTCCCACAGCTCTTTGTTCCTTCTGGCCATTTTTATGTTCATTGGGGCGTCGCCGGCAGGAACAGGGGGTGGTGTCAAATCAACCACAATTGTCGCAGTCTTTGCTCAAATGTTCAGTACGTTCCGCGGAAAGAGGAATGTCGTGTTCATGAAGCAGCAAATCCCGCAGTACCGTTTACGGATGGCGATCGCAAATTTTACTTTCTATATTGTCCTGCTTTCTTTAGGGATATATCTGCTGAGCTTAGCTGACACTCATTCCATTTTCGAAGTCATCTTTGAAGCGACCTCAGCCCTTGGGACCGTTGGTTTAAGTATGGGGATCACGGGCAGTCTGACCGCTATGGGAAAAATAATCATCATCGCACTAATGATGCTTGGACGCATCGGCGCGCTGTCCATCGGAATGGTGTTGTTCCCTAAAAAAGATACTGTGGATGACATCGGCTGGGTTGAGGATGTTGTCATTTAATCGCCCAAAATGATTTCCTTTACCTGATTCGCATTATTTTTGGTTGAATGTAAACATATTCAATTCCATTCAGCATTTATTTAAGACTAAATTATAAGAAACAACGTCATTGTTTTATGCTGATCGAATCACCCAATAGAACAAACTTTCGAAAATACGGTAAAATAATTGAGTATCCCCACAAAGAACTCAAGGGGAACGTCCGCAACCTGTGGCGCATTGTTCATGATGTCCCGCAGCACACAGGATGGAGAGTGGCTTATCTGGTCTTACGCGATAAAAGCATCGGCCGAATGGAGTGTCATCCGATATCCGATGAAACCTTTGAGCCGGTCAAAGGCCGCGCGCTTATTTTTCTGGCCAAAGACCAGTCTTTGAATGCGATTGAATGCTTCGCACTAGATAAACCCATTGTCCTGTACAAAGGCATTTGGCATGGACTGATCAGTGTTTCTCGTGAGGCGGAAATAAAAATTATTGAAAACCACACTGTTTCCTGCAATCATTGGGATTTCGGATTCCGAATAAAACGCATGGATGACATACACAAACGGATGAAGCAGTAATCGCGTTATGAAAAAAAATATTTTCTTTAAAACCTTCGGATGCCAGATGAACGCGCTACAGGCGTACTATGGAAGGGGTTTTGAAACGGATTGCTGAGATGGGGTAAAAGTTTATTTTTGATAAACGATAACTTTAAATATGAAAAAAAGAGTACGTTAATCAAGGAGGTCGCACCTGACAGGGAATAATAAAACCATGAAAGCCATATATTTAAATTCATTTGGAAATGAAGAAAAGCTCATATTGGGCAACCTGCCGATGCCAGTTGTTGGGGCGGATGATATTTTAATTAAAATTAAATACGCAGGAATTGGGCAATGGGACCCGTTTGAAAGAGAAGGCGGATACGCGGAAATGCTGGGTTTAAAAACCGTGTTCCCTTATATACTCGGCTCTGAAGGGGTAGGTGTCATTGAAAAAATTGGGGAAGCCGTTACTCATTACGAGGTCGGAGACCGAGTTTATGCAGCAGGTTTTCTTAATGCCGGAGGTGGGTTTTATGCCGAATATGTTTCGGTTCATAAAGACTTTGTCTCGCCAGCAATAAACAATTATTCAGATGAAGAGTTGGCGGGCATTGCTGGCGTAGGCTTAACAGCATTAAGAGGGCTGGAAGACATTTTAAAACTAAAAAGAGGAGATTCAATTATCATTCATGGTGCAAGTGGTGCGATGGGACACATAGCATTGCAATTAGCAAAGAATTTGGGCGCAAAGACCATTGCCATTGCATCAGGAAA
>CAZBHY010000157.1:0-3399 GCA_964491705.1 uncultured Planctomycetales bacterium | reverse complement strand
CCACCGATACATCACGTTAAACCTGATGATGTTGATCTAACTCCTCGACGGTTAACAGTGATTCATATTCGCGATGATTAATAAAAAATAATAAGATGAAATTTCGTATTTATTTCCCAATTAACTCTTCAACCGCATTCACGACCTGATCCACAGAAATATTCTTCAAACATGCCCTGTCCATTGCGCACTGGCGAATGCGAAATTTCTGATAACACGGCCGGCAGGGCACATCCGAAAACATGTAGCGATGCCGCTGTGCATCAAAGGGAAACAGGCCATACACCTTCTCATCCACTGGACCGAAAAACGCGATGATCTTTTTTTTGAGGGCATCAGCAAAACGCAACGGCCCGGTGTCATTGCCAATAAACAGTTCACATCGATCAACCAATGCGGCGCATTCAGACAGTGATGCCTGCGTTAAAGAAAAACACGCCGACGGATCTTTGACCATCGCCATGATCCGATCAATTTCCTTTTGTTCGCCGGGACCGGCAAAAAGCAAAATTTTCGATGGAAAGCGCTGAGCGAACACATTGATCAAATCAGCAAAATACTCCTCCGGCCATCGCTTTATGTTCGCCTCAGGGCCGAAGGCCTGTCCTCCGCACGGCGCAATCCCGATCACCCTGTCCGTTGCAGAAACCGCGCGTTCTTCTAAAAATCGATCTGCCCGCACTTTGGCGGCGTCATTGATCCCGATCATCAAACCGTTATGGACCACAGGGATACCCAGCGGCTTGAGCGCCATCAGATAATGCTCTGCGGCATGCCGGCCCTCAAAACCAGTGATGGCAACCGAATCGGTTAAAAATCGGCCGCGCCGCCGGTAATTGAGTCCGACTCGCCGAGGAATGCCTGCCAAAAATGGAATCGCGCCGATCCCCGTATTCAATGAAAAATCCAGCGCGATTTGTATTTTTTCTCGGCGAATTGACTGAATAAAATTCCACCACTTTTTTGTCCACTGAACAAAAGAAACAGATTTAACTCGCACAAAATCATCCCGGTCATAGATAAAAAACCCTGTGAGACCTGGAATATCTTTGACAATATCATATGTACGCTGATTGCATAAATAGAACACTCGGCAATCAGAATCATAGGCGCGAAGGCTGCTGATCACCGGTGTGGAAAAAAGGACATCACCAATGCCATAGGGATTCATTATCAGGAACGAACGCGTTTTATTCATGTCTCTTTCTTGCGCGAACGGCTTCGGCGAACAGCTCATCAATCTTATCAATAAAATCATTGCGCTGCTGATTCACCGGATCAATCTTTCGTTTGATTTCACCGATATAATCCAACGAAACATCCCGCCTGCGCGCCTCATCTTCCAAATGCCATAGCTCAAGATTTTTTTGAGCCAGACCGCTGATCGCTGCACCGATTCCGTCCACCGCACCGATCGAATCCATCACATCCCGGGCGTTATAAAGTTTAATTTTTTCATCACGCAAAACAACGGCATTGCCATCCAGGGCCCGATGCGTATAGTCATCAATCTCACCGATCAGATCATCTTTCTGACGGCCTAACAGCACCAGACGGGAATGCAATTCCTCTTTGCTGAACTTCTCACTGCCTTGATTGAGCATTTCCTGAATATGATATTCCCGAATTTTTTTAATCGTGAGTTTATCGATCAAACTGCCTAATGTCTCTGCCATCACGTCTCCCTAAAGAAAAAGGTGCCAGGCACGAAGTGGGAGTGCCTGGCACGTTTATTTCTACGTATTTCTATTACCAAGCCGCATTGACAAACGGAAGAACTGGCAACATCTCTTTTTCCGTCGCGACGTTCACCAACCCGATCTGCAACCCTTGTAATTTGGCTGTCCAGTTGACAAACCCGAGCTGGAACCCGTTCATATCCTCAGTATAATTCACCACACCTGCTTGAATCCCTTCCACCTTGGTCGCAATGTTCACACCGCCCATCTGCCCACCAGCGACATTTCCGTTCACATAACTAATAAAACCAGATGACGCGCCTGTCACGTTGCCCTGTGTAACCGCAACCAATCCGGAGACTCCTCCCATCACATCACCCTCGACAACGTTCACCAAACCGCCTTGTGCACCAATCACATTGCCTTGCGTATAATTCCCTAATCCATAGCCCACACCCTTAAGGTCGCCTGTCAAGACATTGACCAAACCAAGATCCAAACCAGTGACACTGGTGTTCAATCCATAAATAAAATTAAAACGCAATCCCGAAATCGCGGTGTCCTCTGGAAAAATCTGGATCGGATTAAACAACGACACCTGTACCGGATAGACATCTCCAGCCAGCGCTGCAGATGAAGCCAGCACCGTTCCCATCACCAACGCAAGACACACCATTAAAATTTTCTTCATGCTTCTCCTCCATTTCTTCGGCCCGGCGTAATTGCCGGAGCATCTAATATGGTAATACTTTAGTTGAGTTTGCATTTTTTTTCAATAGAAAATCGCTGAATTATCCCAATGGAACATAAATATTTTCGATTGTCATGACACCACTTTTGCTTTAGAATTGAAACACGATCGAAGGAGAACAGATCATGAAACACGCCATCATCGTTCTGGCAAAAGGATTTGAAGAAATTGAGGCAGTGACGTCTATTGACCTCTTGCGCCGTGCAGCTATCCACGTCTGCATTGCCGGAGTCAAACCGGACAATGGGTGCGTCACCGGATCTCACGGCATTCGCATTTGCGTTGACCGCGACATGGCTGATGTGACAGAAACCTTTGACGCGGCGATATTTCCCGGCGGCCTGCCCGGAGCAGATTACCTGGCGCAATCCAATGACGTTCGCCGACTCATCCAACGTATGCATGCCGAAAAAAAAGTGATCGCGGCGATCTGTGCCGCGCCAGCCGTGCTTCTTGCCCCGCTGGGCATTCTGGAAGGTAAAACAGCCACCTGTTACCCCGGCATGGAAAATGCCTTTCCCAAAAACGCTCATTATTCCACACAGCCGGTTCTGATTGATAACACCCTGATCACCAGCCGTGGGCCAGGAACAGCCATTGCATTTGCTCTCGCGATTATTGAACATCTTACCAATCCAAAAACAGCGGCCGGCCTCCGCTCAACGATTCTGGCCAGCTAAAATGAAAAAAATATGCCATATCATTTCCTGCGCATTGCTTCTCACCATCGTCCTTTCTGCACCAGTGGCTGATTCCAAACCGACCGCACCATACGTCTTTCAAGAAATCTGGGGCTACCTCATGAAGGGCGAAGAATCTTACCTCAATAACACCATGCCGTTTACCGATATCGGATATTTCAGCGCCAATGTGAACGAGCAGGGCAACATCCCCATGGACATTACCCGCCCGAACCTCAGCGAACGCTTCCAAAAACCACACAGGATCCATCTGGTCATATCAACGGTA
>CAZBHY010000156.1:0-3475 GCA_964491705.1 uncultured Planctomycetales bacterium | reverse complement strand
ATATCGACGAGAGCCGGCTTTATTCGTGCATGATTTTGAGCCGTTGGGCTTTGAGTGGGTTCAATGCGATGACTGGCAGCAGAGCATCTTATGTTTCTTGCGTCATTCAGATGATCCTAAAGATATTATTTTGGTGGCCTGTAATTTTACGCCTGTTCCTCGGCATGAGTATTTTGTCGGAGTGCCGTATGACGGCTATTGGACAGAGGTTTTGAATACAGACGCCCAGGTGTATGGCGGGAGTGGCGTCGGGAACTTGGGTCGGAAACTCGCTCAGCGGATTACATTTCATGGGCGGCCGTATTCGTTGTCGGTCACCTTGCCTCCGCTGGCAGCGGTTTATTTTAAATGGGACGGACCAACCATAATTCAGGAGGGAAACAATGAAAGATAAGGTCAGTGAGTTGTCAGGCAAAGTATGGCATGAATTGGGATTTCGCGGCAAGGCAAGTAGTCGCAAATTGTCTCATGTGCTGAATGAGGATGAAGAGATGGTAAATTTGGCCTTGGGATGGCTGGCGCGCGAAGATAAGGTGGACTGCTCGGCGCAGCGTGACCATGTGATGTTTTCCTTGGTGGAATCCGAGATGAAAATTTTTAAGGGATTTTACGGCGACCGTCCGTCGACCAATAAGGGAAGTATTTGGCGCAGGCTGTTCCGTTAAGTGAAACCATAGGTGTGGATCGATATTATGATACGGTGCGCTGATGCATGGGATCACCGTATGAAATAAAGAGCATCGATGATTAAAAATATTTGTATTCATGGGCATTTCTATCAGCCTCCTCGGGAAAATCCGTGGCTGGAAACGATCGAGATTCAGGATTCCGCTTATCCGTATCAGGATTGGAATCAGCGGATTACCTCGGAGTGTTATGCGCCGAATGTGGCATCACGAATTCTGGATGACAATGGCGACATTGCGGACATTATTAATAATTATGCCAAGATGAATTTTAATTTTGGACCGACTCTTCTGACTTGGTTGCAGAGGGAAGAGCCGGATATTTATCTGGCGATTCTGAAGGCGGATAAATCCAGTCAGCATTTTTATGGGGGGCATGGGTCGGCCATTGCCCAGGCCTATAACCACATGATTTTGCCCTTGGCCAACGCCCGGGACAAAGAGACGCAGGTGCGCTGGGGAATTCAGGATTTTGAATTTCGTTTCCGGCGAAAACCTGAGGGGATGTGGCTGCCGGAAACGGCGGTGGACACGGTGACGTTGGAAGTATTGGCGTCCTGCGGAATTCAATATACGATTTTGTCGCCGTATCAGGCGCTGAGTTTTCGCCCAGTGGGCACCAAGGAATGGATATCGCTGGGTACGAATCCGATCTCTGCGACCCGGCCGTATCTCTGTCCATTGCCATCGGGGAAAACAATCACCATCTTTTTTTATGATGGTCCGATTTCTCATGATATTGCCTTTAGCAGTTTGTTGAATAATGGTGAGGCATTGGCCTTACGGTTTGTTCAGGCGTTTCCTCAGGACAGCAGCGATCCCGCCTTGGTCCTTGCCGCTACGGATGGCGAGACATATGGTCATCACCATCGTTTTGGAAATATGGCGTTATCGTACGGCATTCACCATATTGAATCACAGCAATTGGCCACGATCACCGTGTTAGGGGAGTATCTGGATAAACATCCTCCGCAATACGAAGTTCAGATTAAAGAGCGTTCCTCGTGGAGCTGTGCACATGGGGTTGAACGCTGGCGTGCGGATTGCGGATGCTGCATCGGCGGAAAACCGTGGAAACAGACATGGCGTGAGCCGTTGCGTCAGGCGATGGATTGGCTCAGAGACAGTTTGGCGGATGCGTATAGCACCGTGATGACGAAATTTTGCCAGGATCCATGGGCGGTACGCAACGCGTATATTTCTGTTGTGCTCGATCGATCCGATGACAGCGTTGCGCGGTTTTTTACGGAAAATTTTCACTATGATTTTTCTGCGGATGAACGGGTCTGCGTATTGAAGGCCTTAGAAATGCAGCGCCATGCAATGTTCATGTTTACCAGCTGCGGATGGTTTTTTGATGAAGTGTCCGGCATCGAGACTGTTCAGATCATGCAGTATGCCGCTCGGGCGATTCAGCTGGCCAAAGATATTTCCGGACACGATTATGAAGAGGACTTTTTGATCCGACTGGAGAAGGCCCCCAGCAATCTTGAGGAATACCAGAATGCACGCGTGATTTATGAGCGATTGGTCAAGCCGCATGTTGTTAATTTGTTGGATGTCGGCGCGCATGTGGCAATTTCCTCATTGTTTCAGGCCTATCCGGATTCGGCCAAGGTGTATTGTTATCATCTTGAGATGATCGATCGCAAACTTCATGAGATCGGGAAACAGAAGCTGTTGATCGGCACAGCGACGATACGTTCGGAGATCACGCATGAACAGCGTACGATTGATTTCGCAGTATTGCATTTTGGTGACTATAATATCAATGGCGGGGTGCGCAATCATGAGAATGACCGATCGTATATCGAAATGCATGATGATATGGTTGAGGTTTTTTTGAATAATAATATTGCCGACGCGATCCAGAAAATGTCCCATTTCTTCGGTGAGCACATTTATAATCTGTGGGACTTATTTAAGAATGAACAGGGAAAGGTTCTCGATGATATTTTCGGCAATACCTTAGATGTCATCGAAGCGAATTTTCGCGGCATCTATGATCATTATTATCCATTGATGCAGACCCGCCCTGATTTTCGGATTCCACTGCCCAAGGCATTGGCGATGGTTGTTGAATTTGTTCTCAACCGTGATCTTGCCGCTGAGTTGGAAAAACGCGATATGGATTTTGAGCGCATTGAACGTCTGGCCCGTGAGATGAAACGATGGGGGTTCGTCCGGGATAAGGAGGGGATCAATCTGGTCGCGACGCAGAAACTCGATTATTTGATGAATCGTTTGACGCGGTATTCGCGTGATACCGGATTGCTGCATACATTATGTGAATTTTTGCGTGTTTGCGAGATCCTCCCGTTGAATTTGGATGTCTGGCGGGCGCAAAATATTTATTTTTCCATGTCCCAACGCCTTTATCAAAAAATGAAGGCGCAGACGCAGGATGGCGATGCAGATGTGCGGCTGTGGGTGATGGAGTTTGAACGGTTGAGCAGATTTTTGAAAGTCCATAGTCCATAATAATAATGGGATTAACACAGACACGCTGCGTCATGATGATGCGTGTCAAGGAGTGCTCATGCTGAGTCGCGGAAGCGGAATTTTGTTACATGTGTCGTCATTGCCGTCTGGTTATGGCGTCGGTGATCTTGGCCCGTCGGCGCATCAGTTTGCCGGGATGTTAAACGCTGCTGGCCAGCGGTATTGGCAATTTCTCCCGCTAAATCCTACGGATGGGGTGTATGGCGAATCGCCTTATAGCAGCCCGTCGGCATTTGCGTGCAACCCATTGTTTATTTCACCGGAATTTTTGTATGATGCCGGCTTTT
>CAZBHY010000155.1:0-3476 GCA_964491705.1 uncultured Planctomycetales bacterium | reverse complement strand
AATGACTGGTCATTGGATGAGCGTTATCGCATGGTGATGCAGGATGGGATGTGGACGGTTGAAGTTCCGCTGAAAGAAGGAAATTACCGGTATCAGTTTATCGTCGATGGACGGTGGCGGGAAGATCCAGCCAATCCCAATCAAGAGCGGAATTCTTTTGGGGATATCAATTCATTAATTGAGGTTCAGAGCCATGAACAGTAGTCATGAAAATACGGTGGCCGAGGGAAAGATTTTTGCCTTGCTGTCGTATCTGTCGATTTTGTGCATCATTCCGCTGATCTTAAAAAAAGACAATGAGTTTGTTATTCTGCATGGCAAGCAGGGTCTGGTTCTTTTTATTGCACAAGTGGGGGTCTTTATTTTGAGTATTGTCTTTCCATGGGTTTTAAGATTGGGACTGTTCATTCTTTTTGCCGCGTCATTTGTCGGGATATTGGCGGTCTTGGATGGGCGGAGACTGGAATTGCCGATCGTTTTTCATCTATCGCAGAAAATCAATTTGTAATGTGCCGCAGGAGAAGGGTTATCGTTGCTGGGCCTGCCGCCGCAGGGAGTCCATGGTGCGGCGATTGTCTTCCATCGTCCGTCGGTTTTCTTCCATGACGCGTCGGTAGTCCTGCGTGAGGGACTCGGTCCGTTGCCGCTGCTCATCGAGAATGCGCTCGGTTTGTGAGGGTTCGCGCTTGGGTTGGCTTTTCAGCGATTTACTGATAAGATTGATGTAGCTGAAATAGAGAAAGCCGCATGCGCCGATGACTACGAAAAAGATGATAAATTTTTGCATGTCCATATTATATTTTTAAAATTTTGTCAGCGCAACGATTTTTATCACGATATTACTATGTTAGGTCGCGCATGAATCAATTGGATTATATCATTTTGGGTGTGTTGCTGTTCGCGTTTTGGCGCGGATGGTCTAAGGGACTGGTGCGTTCTCTGCTTGGCCCGCTGGCCTTGGGTGTCTGTGTGGTGTACGCGTATTGGTATTATCAGCGGTCTGGGAATATGCTCATGAGTATCGGCATCACCATCCTGGGGCCGATGGTAGTTTATATTCTTTTTTTGCTGCTGCACACAATTTTGAAAAAGGCGGCGTGCAGCGATCACGATGAGGAAACTCCTTTGGAAATAATCGGCCGGCTCTGCGGCGCGCTGTTGAGTATGACGTGGATGATTTTTTCTGTTGGCCTTTCGTTGGTTGTTTTTATGATGATCCCTTTGCAGATTCCCGTGATCACATCCGCACGTCAGGTTGTTGCGGGATCAGGATCAATGCGTGTGATCCAGGCAGTGATGGGCCGCCGGTTGATCTCTTTGCGCAATGACGGAAAAATCACTGCTGCTGCGTCAAAAGAAAATCGTTCGGTAATGGTTCAGTTGGAACAGACCGCTGAGTATACGGCGTTGATGCAAGATGCACGGATTAAGGCGCTGTTGGACGATCCGGATGTGATGGCCAAGATTAAAAATAAAGATTTTATCAGCCTGATGCAAGATCCCAAACTGCACAGTCTTATGCAGGATGGGGAGTTGATTAAAAAAATTTTAAGCCTGAATCAAAAAATGATGGCTCTGGAGCAGACCCAGGATCAGCCGAACGAGGCGCGTTAACACGGGTTTTTGACGAAAAAGGAGAGAACATGCCGACGATATTCACCAAAATCATTGCAGGTGAGATTCCGTGTCATAAGATTCTTGAAGATGAACGGTATTTGGCATTTTTAGATATCCGCCCGATTAAAAAGGGGCATACACTGGTCATTCCAAAACGCGAGATTGACTACATTTTTGATATGGAAGATCAGGATTTGGCAGAACTTATGATATTTGCAAAGAAGGTTGCCAAAATGATCAAGGCGAAGATTGCTTGCCGCAAGGTGGGCGTGGTGGTTTGCGGAATCGAGGTGGCGCATACGCATGTTCATCTGGTGCCGTTTGATGCTGTTGCGGATTTGAACTTTGCGCATGCTGCGGATGTTTCCGCTGAAGAATTGGCGCAGACCGCGGCGATGATCAGGGGAAAAATTTCGTAGGATATCAACAGCCGCATGATATTGATGCCGTGTTGTCCGTCCTAGAGTGGGGATTGTTTTATTCTCCTTGCTTTCTGGAATGGGTGGGATTACAATCAAAAAAATATCGGTGGCAGGCGATGCCGTGCTGTGCAGATGAGAAACATGGCCGTGCCTATCGTGCAGTTATGGATGTCATTATTATTTTTTATTGAGAAAGAGGTCATACCATGTCAGAGGTGATTCCCGTCAAGAGTTTAGAAGGTTTGTTTCGTCCCAAGGGTTTGGCTGTGGTCGGTGCATCAGCCAATCCGGATAAGATTGGCTATCAGATCATGCAGAATTTGATCGCCGGAGGATTTGAAGGCCAGCTCTTCCCGATTAACCCCAAGGCGGATGAGATCCTTGGAAAAAAGGCCTACCCGTCATTATCCGATGTGGGGCAGGCGATTGATTTAGCGGTGATCGCGATCCCGGCTCCGTTTGTCCAGGATTCTTTAGAGGAGTGCGCGCGCAATGGCATCAAGAATGTCGCCGTGATTACCTCGGGGTTCGGGGAAATTGGGAAAAAGGATGAGGAACAGCGGTTGAAGGATATTGCGGACGCCCATGGCATTTCATTGGTTGGGCCGAATACGCTGGGAGTGGTGTATACCCCTGGAAAAATGAACGCGAGTTTTGGGCCCAAAGATGTTCTTCCGGGCAATATTGCCTTTATTTCGCAGAGCGGCGCCTTAGCGATCTCGCTGATGGGATGGACCATGATGGAGCGGATCGGCTTGGCATCTCTGGTGAGCCTTGGAAACAAAGCCGACGTCGGTGAAAAAGAGTTAATCGAGTATTTTAATACGGATGATCATGTGAAGGTGATTGTCATCTATATGGAAGGGATCAAAAACGGGCGCAAGTTTTTAACAACGAAAATTGAAAAGCCTGTTGTCTGTTTGAAGGTCGGCCGATCACAGCGTGGCGCTAAGGCGGCGGCATCGCACACGGGTTCTTTGTCGGGGTCAGATAAGATTTATGACGCTGTTTTTAAGCAGTTGGGCATTTTGCGGGCAGATTCGTTCACTGAGGCCTTTGCCTGGTCACGCGCGTTATCATTGAGCCTGCCCGGGGAAGGGGAGACGGTGATCATCACCAACGGTGGCGGTATCGGCGTGTCCGCGACGGATGAATGTGAGCGTTTTGGAATTTCCCTGTTAGAGGATCCGCAATGGTTGGAGGAGCGGTTTCGCAAGACCATGCCGGAATTCGGCAGCACAAAAAATCCTGTGGATATTACCGGCCAGGCACATGGGAATAAATACCGTGAGGCGGCTCAGGTCGCGTTCGCAGAAGATAGAATTGGGGCAACGGTGATTCTTTATTGTGAAACAGCGGTGACAGATCCGATGGAAATTGCTCTGTCGATTGAGTCGGAATATGATGCATTCGGGAGAACAAAGCCGCTGGTCGTCG
>CAZBHY010000154.1:0-3484 GCA_964491705.1 uncultured Planctomycetales bacterium | reverse complement strand
GACCTTTATCATCTTTAACCAGGCTGCCATCCTCTTCAAACCCCTTATAAACCGGCGAGCGATCTTGATATCGCGCCCTGATATAACGGACATATTTCACAATCGCATGCGGAGCAACGATAATAATGAGCATTCCAGCCAAAAATCCTGCAGCGGTTAGAACAATAAACCGGCGTGTTTTTTGCGCATCCTTGCCACGCGCAATCAACCCATCATAAATGGCAATGACAATCTGTTGCTCATTGATTTTTTTTGGATCAAACTGATGCAACCCATCTAACACGCCCAAATCCATCGCGGCATTCTTCAGCGCGCTCAACCGTACGTCAGAGTTGGCAATCGCCAAAATCTTTTCTAAATCTGTCAATGATTTGATCATATGTTGAGTGTCAGGTCTTTAAATGCAGATACCAAGCGATCGCTGCCATAACGCCCGATATAAACATTCGCACCGCTGGTCATAAAACGGCGGGCATCATCTTCAATCATGGACACCTGCTTCCGGCAGGCATCATCACTCAAATCAGATAATCGATAATAGCAGAAACCAACCATCGGCCGATGCTCACACCGTGGCAAATGGCGGATAATATCCACAAATTCTGAGGAATGTTTGCCCTCCAGCTGCACATCCACCACAAAGGCATCCGGATCACACTCAATGGTTTTGGCAACGGCATCAGATACCGAATACGTGCACACCACCTCGCATCCGAACCGACTAAGAACGCTCTGGATATCCTGGATCACATCCGAAAAACAAGCCCGTCCGACCACACAAACACGGCGATATCGCTGAGCGCCTTTGTCATCACGTATTTTTTTAATATTCAGAATCTCATCAATTTTCTGAATCATATCATCCGGCGTAAATGGCTTGTGAATAAAACCGTCAACACCAATGACATCAAATGATTCTTTCATCTGGGCGCGTCCCGTGATCACCAAAACCGGAATGTCTGCCGTAAACACCCCCGCCCGGAGCTGCTTGACGAATTCAAAACCATTCATATGCGGCAATAAAACATCTGTGATAATGAGATCAGGATGATCAGAGCGTAAAATATTCAATGCTGATTCTGCATCAGATGACGGCAGGACATCAAACCCCCTTTTCTTTAGCATCGATGCTGTCGTTGCTAAAATATCCAAGTCGTCATCAATCAACAGAATAGTTCTTCCCATCATCCACCTCACATCCACACACAACACACTGCTGCCAACATACTAATTGTTCACATCATTGCGTAAAACGGCTCCCGTGTCAGCACTGGTGACAAATGCGGCATAGCGGGCCAGCCATCCTCCAGAAACCTTAACACGAAACGGTTTAAGAGATTTAAGACGTTTTTGAATTTCTTCCTGTGGCAACTGCACATTCAACATGCGTTGCTTGACATCAATATGAATGCGATCGCCATTCTTCAAAATCGCGATTTCCCCACCAGCCGCCGCCTCCGGGGCCACATGCCCGATACACAGACCGCGTGTTCCACCGGAAAATCGTCCATCGGTAATCAGCGCAGCCTTAATTCCGGCCCCCTTGATTGCTGCTGTGGGCGAAAGCATTTCCTGCATCCCTGGACCGCCTTTGGGACCTTCATACCGGATCACCACCACATCCCCGTCTTTCACCTTACCGTTGAGAATACCATCCAGTGCAGCCTCCTGGGATTCAAAAATTTTCGCTGGCCCCTCAAATACAAACATATCGTCATCCACACCGCTGGTCTTTAGCACTGCCCCATTGCGTGCGATGTTACCGAACAAGATGACCAGCCCCCCTTCTTTTTGAAAAGCCTCATCAACGGATTTTAAAATCTTTCCATCCGGTTTGGGAGATTTCAAAACATAATCTCCTAATGTGCCATAGACGGTTTTCGCCTGCAGATGGATATTCTTATGCCCAGCATCATACACACTACGCATAATGGCCCCCATACCGCCGATGTCATGCACATGCTCAACATGCACCTCCATCCGGGATGGCGCGATCTTGATCACATTCGCTGTTTTCTTTGACAGCATATCAATCCGTTTCAAATCATAGGCAATACCGGCCTCGTTCGCCAAGGCCAAAACATGCAGCACTGTATTTGATGATCCACCCATCGCCATATCCAGAACAAAGGCATTATCAATCGCATCACGTTTCAAGATATCCAATGGGCGCACATTATTTTTTAATAGCTTAAGCAACACATGCGCAGATTGACGAACCAGTTCCACGCGTTCCGGATTTAAGGTGTATTGCCGAACGGTCCCTTTCACCCGTCGTGTGGCCGTAATCGTTCCATTGCCTGGCAATGCAAATCCCAAAATTTCCGCCAGACAATTCATCGAATTGGCCGTAAACATGCCCGAACAGCTGCCATATCCCGGGCAGGCGCATTCTGTCAGCTCCTCTAATTTTTCATCCGACATCTGACCAACCGCATGCTGACCCACACCTTCAAAGACTGATATTAAATCCGTATTCCGACTACCCGCCAGCATCGGTCCACCACTGACATAAATGGCGGGGATATTCAAACGTACCATCGCATTAAACATGCCCGGCACAATCTTATCGCAATTGCCGATCCCGATCCATGCATCACACGGATGGGCGCCGACAATGGTTTCGATCTGATCCGTGATCAATTCCCGGGACGCCAATGAATATTTCATTCCAAAATGCCCCATCGCAATACCGTCACATACGGCACCACCGATATTCGCATACCAAACATTGACCCCCAAAGACTCTAACTCTTTTTTTACCACCAATCCCAGCTGATCCAAATGCGCATGACCAGGAATCTGGGTGGTATAAGAGTTCACAATAGTCACAAAAGGCTTTTTTAAATCCTTCACCTTGGCCATGACGCCTTCGGCCAGCATCAACGACACACATGGCATCATGTGTGCTCCAGAACGGAATACACCGCTGCCATTTTTTTGAATACTCGCGATCCCCTCATTTACCGGCTTCATCAATCCCTCCCTTTCGATAAAAACTTGAAATAAAGACGAAAAACATCTTCAAAATAATTGCGCCAGAAACAAATAGGCGTGATCATCTGTTTCATAATAACGTTTTTTCAATAAAAATCAAAGGGTTCCTTTGCAAAAACAAAACAAAAAATTCAATAAATTGACCATAAAAAAACTCTTATGCAAACCATCCGGCCGTTTACTACGGCAATGATTTGCATAAGAGTCAATATCAAAACGACACATAGCGGATCACGAATGGCACGTCCAACGCACCCGTGCAATTATAAATTATTCACGGTGTGCAGCCAAACTCATATCGGATGCGCCCTGATCATACGCGGATAAATCCGATAATGGCGCATCAACACGGCCAAGAAACATTGATAGGTTTGGAACCGGTGTAATATCGATAATCACCGGAATAAAACCATCGATCTGCGTCTGGAGTATCGGCTGTTGCGGTAAAGGCATCGGCACTCCATTTGCATCACGTTTGATCTGCATA
>CAZBHY010000153.1:1213-3525 GCA_964491705.1 uncultured Planctomycetales bacterium | reverse complement strand
CCATTCTTGACATGGTTGACAATGACCAGCTTGCTCACCGAGGCCTCGAGATCATCATGCTTGTTCGCACCGGCCAACTGATTTTCTGTGAAATATTCCGCCTTATCCATTTTCCCGATATCATGATAATAAGAACCCACACGCGCGAGCAAGGCATCAGCGCCAATGGCATCTGCCGCCGCCTCTGACAAGTTTCCGACGATCAGGCTGTGATGATATGTGCCTGGGGCTTCAAGGATCATGCGTTTAAGCAACGGCTGATTAAAATCTGACAATTCTAATAACGTAAAATTCGTCACCACATCAAAAAGCCATTCAAACCCCTTGAGAAGAACAATCGTCAATGATGCCGCGACCAGACCGCTGATCACCGATGGTTTAACATACATCTGGGAAAACTCCCGCAAGGCAGTAAACGCCATGTCGCCCGTCAGCATCAGAGCACAAAAAATCTGTATGACCGCAATCGCCACACCCGCATTGATAATCGTCGCAATATGCCGGGCCTGCCGCACACTATATGCGCCAACAAGGCTTCCCAAAAAAAATGTCGTCAACATGCCAATGTCCCCGCCGACCGTCAAGACCACGACCCAACTGGACAGCAGCGCCATCAAAGCCATCAATTCCAAATTATTAAACAAGATCATCGTCAGCATCCCGATGACCGATATCGGAATGTAATAGGGGCTCCATCCTCCCCAATTGACAACTCCGTGAGCCATCACCACCGCGCCTGTTAATAATAACCCGAGGTTAAGGAACATCTTGCGGTTGGCTTGGTGGATAAACGATAAATGCAGACTGAAAAATAAAATCAAGAGCGGGATCATGCGGGGATATCCATTTAAGACACAAAACCCCGCGATCATGATCAGAACGGCCGTTCCGACCAGAAACTGCGCAAGCGAAATATGTTCTTTGAGAATTCTCTGCATTATCCCCTACCGATTGTCCCCACTCTTGGCATACGCCTCAATGATCTTTTGAACCAATTCATGGCGCACCACATCCTCGCCGGTCAGCTGAACAAACTTGATATCTTCAATATTGCCCAAGATCGACTGCGCCTCCCCCAACCCATTGGGCGTGCCGCGCGGCAAATCGCTCTGCGTCAAATCCCCGGTAATCACGGTCTTGGAATCAAAGCCCAGGCGCGTCAAAAACATCTTCATCTGAAATGATGTAGTATTCTGTGCCTCATCCAAAATAATAAATGCCTCATTCAAGGTGCGGCCGCGCATAAAAGCCAGCGGGGCAATTTCAATAATCCCCTGTTCGGTATATTGCTCTACTTTTTCTGGATCGATCATTTCATACAACGCATCATAGACCGGACGAAGATACGGCGTGACCTTCTCCACCATATCCCCAGGCAAAAATCCCAGATTCTCACCGGCCTCCAACGCGGGACGAGTCAAAATAATGCGCCGGACCAATCCCTTCTTCAGCGCGTTGACCGCCATGGCAATAGCCAAATATGTTTTTCCTGTTCCCGCCGGACCGATACCAAAAACAATATCATATTTCCGGATCGCTTCGACATAATCAATCTGTCCTTTGGTCTTGGGGGTGATCACGCCGCCGCGAATCGGCACCTGGATCAATTTTCTGGCAAGACGTTTAAAATCAATGTCCTCATGCCGTTTTTTCAGCTGGAGGGCATACATTACATCCCGTTTTTTGATCTCCCGGCCGTCGGCGACGATACTCAACAAATACTCAATGATTTCCCCGACCTTATCCACCTCGGCCTGTTCCCCGATCACCCTCAAACCGCTTTCGGTTCGGATAAAATTCACCTTCATCTCAGACTCGATCAGCTTGAGATTCTGGTCATATTTTCCAAAAAGCACCTGCTCATCCTGAAGGCTATTTAAGAAAATCTCTTTTTCCATTCACCCGTCCCGTCGTTAAAAATCCGTTATTTTAGATTTTCCACTGTGCCGTCCACGCCTTCGGTCATATTTGGAATGCGAATCCTGACGCCAGGCTTGATACGGTTGGGATCTTTGAGGACATCTTTATTGGCCTCATAAATTTGTGACCACCGGCTGAATGATCCATAAAACTTTTTTGAAATCTTTTGCAGCGTGTCTCCCTCTTGAATGACATAGTCCTCCGCTGTCCCCGCCATCTCTTGGGTCGATGTCGACGTCTGTACATCGTCCAACGGTGGAATGACAACCGGACGGCTCCACTCAGGCGCAGGTTCGTCTTTTTGAACAGGCGGTAACGGCGCTGACTCTGACGGAATATACGGTTCGACATGCACTTCCTGCATCTTTAAGGCCTCTTCCACATTCTGCACC
>CAZBHY010000153.1:0-1203 GCA_964491705.1 uncultured Planctomycetales bacterium | reverse complement strand
CGTGTCTTCCGGTATTCGCTACGATCTTCCGGGGTCGGCGTTCCCATAATATAACCAAAATTCCCTTGCATCTCCTGATCGATCCGCGGACGATCTTCCGCATAAAAACGTGTCTCAACCTTGCGCGTTGCCAATGTTGTCTGACCTGGCCCGCTGCTGGTCGTTGTGGTTCGGGATGACGCACACCCTGTCAGAACCCCGACCGCAAAAACAACCACAAAAATTCTACTCATGTTTTTTAACATTTGAATCTCCTTTGTTATATTGTCATCACTTACGGGCGGACACCGAAATGCCCAAATCCACAAGCTGTTTCCCATCGACCTGAGAAGGCGCATCTGCGATCAGACAACTCCCTTTTTGTGTCTTTGGAAACGCGATGACGTCCCGAATCGAATCCAAACCCATCAATAGACTGGTCAGCCGGTCAATGCCGTAGGCAACCCCGGCATGCGGTGGCGCGCCATATTCAAAGGCCCGCAACAAAAATCCGAATCGCTTCTCCGCCTCGTCATCGCTGATTCCGATAATCTCAAAAATTTTTTTCTGAATGACACGATCATGAATACGCACAGACCCGCTGCCAATTTCATTCCCGTTCAACACCAGATCATACGCGCAGGACCTGACCCGGCCATATTCTCCCTGATCAAACAGCGCCTGGTCTTCGGGCATCAACGCTGTGAACGGATGATGCTCGCTATCCCATCGTTTTTCCTCTGGCTGATATTTAAATAACGGAAAATCCAAAACCCATAAAAACGCAAATTCATTTTTATTCTTCGTGTCCCGACGGATATCCGGCTTGTCAGACTGATATTTTTTCATCGCCTCCGCATGCGTCATGCGTGGAAAAGGGGTCGGCAGATCAATGCCTTTAATCTCCCGGAAGACACGCTTCCATAACCGCTCGGTCAGATCAAAAATATCCTCCTGGGTCACAAACGACATCTCAATATCTAACTGCGTAAATTCCGGCTGGCGATCCGCGCGCAAATCTTCGTCGCGAAAACATTTGACGATCTGATAATATCGATCCATCCCCGCCACCATCAGCATCTGCTTAAAAAGCTGCGGAGATTGAGGTAACGCGAAAAATGTTCCCGGATTTAATCGCGCCGGCACCAAAAAATCCCGTGCTCCTTCTGGCGTTGACTTGGTCAAAACCGGTGTTTCAATATTCAAAAACCCCTCTTCATCCAA
>CAZBHY010000152.1:0-3575 GCA_964491705.1 uncultured Planctomycetales bacterium | reverse complement strand
TAATGCAGTACGCAAAATCCGCGGTCTTATTCACCAGATCCGCCATGACCGGGCAGGGTAGCCTGCCATATACGGCATCCTGGGATGCATCGCGACCCATTTTAAAGAGAACATCCTGAATGATAAACATTTAAATATTGATTTGATTGCCGGACCGGATTCCTACAAGCGTCTCCCAGCACTCATCCGCGAAGCCTGCGATCACAAAACAGGGGACACACAACTCTCGACAACAGAGACGTATGATGATATTGATCCCATCCGTGACACTGCGGTCAATGCCTGGATCGCGATCATGCGCGGGTGTAATAATTTCTGCAGTTATTGCGTGGTGCCGTATACACGCGGGCGAGAACGCAGCCGCACCGCGTTGAGCATCATCGCAGAAGTCCAGCGTTTGGTTGATGCCGGGTTTAGCCAGATCACGCTGCTGGGGCAGAACGTTAATTCGTATCATCATCAGGACATTGATTTTCCAGAACTGCTCAGCATGGTCAGCGCAGTCAAAGGGCTCAAACGCATCTGGTTCACATCACCCCACCCGAAAGATTTTCCGGATGAATTGATTGATCTCATCGCGCGTGATCCAAAAATCTGCAAACATATTCATTTGCCACTGCAATCCGGAAGCACTGCGATTCTGAAAAAAATGAATCGGCCCTATACCAAGACCCAATACCTGACATTAGTCAAAAAAATCCGCTCCCGATGCCCTGAAATCGCCATCACCACAGACATCATTGTCGGTTTCCCTACAGAGACACACCGCGATTTCCAGGACACGGTTGATGTTTTTCAAAAAGCAGCCTATGATTCAGCATTCATTTTTAAATACTCGCCGCGGCAGGGAACAGCCGCTGCCGATACCCTCCCAGATGATGTGGCCGAAGATGTCAAAACTGAACGGATCGTTTCGCTCAATGCCCTGCAACAAACCATCGCCCTAAAAAAAAATCAAGCATTGATCAATACATCGCAAGACATTCTCATTGATGCCGTGCGCGTACATGACATCGAAGGGCGGACCATACATAACAAACGGGTTTTGATCAATAAAAAAACAAAACATCCGACGAATACGATTCGTAGCGGAGACATCGTGACGGTCCGCATCATTGACGCCACACCGCATCTTTTGCGAGGAGAGGCGGCATAATTTCCCTTGAAAAAACCTCCATTTGCGCTATACTGCCCAAAAGTAAAAATTTACTGACGTTCTCTGTGAGGAGTGATATTGCCAACGATGTCAGCCACGCCATCCACACATTTTCCGAATGATGAACTGTTCCAACGATTGATGAAGATCAAGGAAGAGAGCAATCTCTGCCCGCAGGCCTTCCTGGAGAAATCCGAGGAATTCATCACAAAAATCCGGGCCATCAATGATTTAAAAAAGAAAAAAAATGCCGTGATCCTGGTTCATACCTATGTCAACCCGGAAATTATTTACGGCATCGCGGATCATGTCGGTGACTCCTATGCCTTAAGCAAGGCCGCTATGGCGACCGATGCCAGTGTCATTGTTTTTGCGGCTGTGCGGTTCATGGGAGAAACTGCAAAAATATTAAACCCCACCAAAGATGTCCTTGTTCCGGGCATGGATGACGGATGCACCTTGGCCGATGCGATCACACCCGAGCAGGTCAAAGCGCTGCGCAAAGATTATCCCGATCATACGTTTGTCTGTTATATCAACACCACGGCCGGTGTTAAAGCGGAATGCGATGTCTGTGTGACATCAGCGAATGTTAACACCGTGGTCCAGAACATCCCAAACAAAAAAATCTATTTTCTTCCCGACAAAATGATGGGGCAGAACCTGATTGTCGAAATGAAAAAACGCGGCGTTGATAAAGACATCGCCTATTTTCAGGGAACATGCTACGTTCATGAAGAATATGAACTCGATAAACTGCTGGCCCTCAAAAAGCAATATCCACAGGCCAAGGTGGCCGCCCATCCGGAATGCCGTCCCGAGGTCTGTGCCCACGCCGATTTTGTCGGTAGCACCTCACAGATGTATGATTACCTGCGCAAAACAGATCATAAGCAATTCATTATGCTGACGGAATGCGGGCTGTCCGCACGATTATGTGTGGAATTTCCCGACAAACAAATCGTTGGCACCTGTACATTCTGCAAATATATGAAATCCAACACCTTTGATGATATTATCCGGGTATTGACCGATCCACTGCCCAGAGATTTCATTCATATTGACGCTGTCACACAGAAACGTGCACGGATATGCGTTGACAATATGTTCAAATACGCAGAGGCACCTGTACATACCGATTAATATCACGCAAAAAACGCTGGCCATGGTATAAACATGATCAAGAATGTTCCCAGCTTTATTGACACAGCCATATGGCTATGATACGATTTTCACATTGTAATCAAAAATAGCAAGCAATCCGGATTCTAGTGACCCGATGAATGAAACCGAACTCGGCATAGTTGAGACCAAATATTTTACCTGCTGTCAATCCCCCCATGAACTCGTGCTGAAAAGCGGCCGACGATTCGGTCCGATCACCATCGCGTATGAGACATATGGCACCTTAAATGCTGACCGCTCAAATGCCATACTGATCTGCCATGCCTTAACCGGTGATGCTCACGCGGCAGGATATCATGAAGGATCGTCAAAACCTGGATGGTGGGACAGCATGATTGGCCCGGGCAAAGCCTTTGATACCAATCAATATTTTGTGATCTGCTCGAACGTTCTTGGTGGATGCAAGGGCACCACAGGACCCGCATCCATCGATCCAAAAACCGGAAAACCCTACGGTCTTAATTTTCCTGTCATTACCATTCGCGATATGGTCGAGGTTCAAAAACGCCTGATCGATGATCTGGGCATTCCAGAACTTCTGACGGTCGCTGGTGGTTCGATGGGAGGATTGCAGGCCATGAAATGGGCCGTTCTCTATCCCCATATGGTGCAGTCTGCCGTGATCATTGCCACCAATTACCGTCATAATGCCCAGCAAATCGCCTTGCATGAAGTGGGTCGTCAGGCCATCATGTCCGATCCCGATTGGCAGAATGGCGATTACTATGGTAAAAACAGCCCGAAACACGGATTGGCCCTAGCGCGCATGATCGGCCATATCACCTATATGAGTGAAAAATCCATGGATGAAAAATTCGGCCGAAAATTGATCGATAAGGAGAAGGTCGGTTACGATTTTTCCGCGGATTTTGAAGTCCAAAATTATTTGCGCTACCGTGGGGACAGTTTTGTGGAACGCTTTGATGCAAATTCGTATCTTTATATCACCAAGGCCGTCGACTATTTTGATTTGGAAGAAGACAATGGATCGTTGACCAAGGCCCTGGAAAATGTCGATTCTAAATTCTTAGCGATCTCATTTACATCCGACTGGCTGTACCCATCTCATCAAATGAAGACCTTTGTCAAAGCGCTGAAAGCCAATGATCATGATATTACCGATGTTGTCATTGAATCGGATTACGGACATGACGCTTTTTTGATCGAAACACAACGCCAGAGCCATATTATTTCGTTTTTCCTGAAACGTATTTTTAACGAGGAATCATCATCC
>CAZBHY010000151.1:0-3579 GCA_964491705.1 uncultured Planctomycetales bacterium | reverse complement strand
CCATTGTCAAGCATAGCTATTTGGTCAAAAAGACCAATGACCTGCCACGCATTGTGAAGGAGGCATTTTATATTACACAAACTGGGCGCCGGGGTCCGGTGGTCATTGATCTACCCAAGGATATCACTTCGGGACCATTTACCGGAACAACGCTTGACCCGAAAATGGATATCCCTGGATATACATTATCTCCTAAGGTCAAAACATCCGATGTGATCCGTTTTGTCAATCACTTGGAAAAGGCGAAAAAACCATTATTGCTGGTTGGCCATGGTGCGGTGATCTCAAAAGCCAGTGCAGAGGTACGCATGCTGGCAGAAAAATTTAACATTCCTGTTGCCACAACATTGTTAGGTAAAGGCGCCTTTCCGGAAACACACCCATTGGCATTAGGCATGATCGGAATGCATGGCACGGCGTACGCGAACAAGGCTATGATTGAATGTGACCTCATCTGCTCGATCGGCAGCCGTTGGGATGACCGGATTAATACCAATAACGCTGAGTTTTGTCTGGGTGCGAAAAAATTGCATATCGATATCGATCGGGCTGAAGTGGGAAAGATTGTTACTCCGGATGCGACCATTATTGGTGATGCCAAAGAGGCATTAAGCGCAATTTTAAAACAGATGAAGACAGCCCCGGATACCGCTCATTGGCTGGAGGAAATCGCATTTTTCAAAAAAGAATTTCCGCTCCATTACAGCACGGCACCGGGTTTGCCGGCGGCACAGTATATTATTGACCTGGTCTATCGATTGACCAAGGGTAAAGCGATTGTGGTCACAGATGTGGGACAGCATCAGATGTGGGCAGCGCAGTTTTATAAAACGGATTACCCGGACCATTGGATGTCCTCAGGTGGCGCGTGAACTATGGTCTATGGATTTCCGGCGGCTTTGGGTGTGCAATTTGGCCGTCCGCATGACCAGGTTGTCGCCTTTGTTGGTGACGGCGGATTTCAGATGACCTCATTTGAATTGGCGACAGCTGCGATTCATAAATTGCCGGTTAAGGTCGTGATTTTGGATAATAAATATCTGGGCATGGTGCGTCAATGGCAGGAGCTCTTTTTTGATAATCGTTTGTCCGGCGTGGATCTTGAAGGCAATCCGGATTTTGTGAAATTGGCTGAGGCCTATGCAGTCAAGGGTTTTCATCTTGACAGCGTGGATACCGCCGAATCGGTGCTCAAAGAGGCATTGGCGTATAAAGGCCCTACGGTCATTCATGCAGAAATTTTAAAACAGACCAATGTCTTTCCCATGATTCCCGCTGGAAAATCCGCGTATCATATGATTATTGAACCGCCGACAACGCAATTGGAAAAACCAACCGGCAGTACGTGATCGTGGCGGCCACGCGACACATGTGATGCACAGACCGTGACAAAGGATAACGATATGGCAACAACTTTAAAAAAGACAACATCGACTCACACCATCAGCATGTTGGTGACCAATAAACCTGGCGTCCTGGTGCGCATTGCAATGGCCTTTGCTCGTCGAGGGTTTAATATTGATTCGCTGGTGGTCTCCCCTTCTGCGAATGAGAAATTTTCACGGATCACGATTACGGCCAAAGGGGATATTCAGACACTCGATCAGATTATTCACCAGACCAATAAATTAATTGATGTGGTCCATGCCTGGGAACACAACGACGCAGAGGCGATTCACTCTGAGTTGGCGTTGTTTAAATTACGCAAGAAAGATGGTCTGAAAAAGACAATCACTGCTCTATCGAAGTCATTTCATCTCCGAACCCTTGATGATACTCAAGATGCGTTTATTTTAGAGCAGGTTGGCACCACGGATGAGTTGGATCAGCTTGAAGCCATTCTTAAAAAACACGGGATTGTGGAACTGGTCCGTACCGGCAAGGTGATCATGGTCAAAGGCCAGCAGACCACATAATTTCGGTCGGACTCTGCGGTAAGGTCATGTTTGATTTTCATCATTTTATTCCGCTAAAAATTTTTCGACTTCCAGCGCTGCCATGCATCCTGTTCCTGCAGCCGTAATCGCCTGTCGATAGCGTTTATCCTGGACATCACCACATGCAAAAACACCTTTTATGTTGGTCTGTGTTGTTCCCGCTGATGTGATAATGTAGCCGCCTGCATCTGTTTGGATCTGCCCGTTTAAAAATTCTGTGTTTGGAATATGCCCCACGGCATAAAACAATCCATTGGCCTCAAGAATTTTTTCTGTCTTGTCTTTGACGTTTTGGATTTTGACACCCGTCAGGGAATTTCCTCCGATGGCCTCCATGGGGACGCTGCTCCACACCATGTTGATTTTTTTATGTTCCAATAATCGTTTTTGCATCATCTTGGATGCCCTCAATTCATCACGACTGAGAACAACAGAAACCGTGGATGCAAATTTTGTCAGGTACAACGCTTCTTCGGCAGCGGTATCTCCTCCCCCGATGACAACAACCGGTTTGTTGCGAAACAGCGGCAGCCCTCCATCGCAAATGGCACAAGCCGAAATACCTTTTTGCCATAAACGGTCTTCGCCTGATATATGGAGGCGCCGTGCGGTTGCGCCGGTTGCGATAATCACGGCTTTGGATTCGAAACCTTCGGAACCGCAAAAAACCATCAGGGATTTTTTTGAAAAATCTACACGGTCAACTGTTTTGGTGATGATTTGCGCGCCGCAATTCAGTGCCTGTTGACGCATATTCATCATTAATTGTGGCCCGCTGATGCCATCGGGAAATCCCGGAAAATTTTCAATATCCGTGGTGGTCATCAGCTGTCCGCCAGCGGGAATCCCTCCGGCCATAAATCCTTCCAATACCAGAGGGTTCAAATCCGCGCGTGCGGAATAGATTGCAGCAGTTAAGGCAGCCGGTCCAGAGCCAATAATGATCAGGTGATTCATTCTGTGATCCTTTCATATGTTTGTGTTGCGGATTCATCCATCACTCCGTCTTTAAAGAGGACGTCCTCCAGACGATGTCCGGACTCATCGTAAACGGTAATGATCCCATCAAGATTTCCATTGCGGTACAGCCCGGTTTGACGCAGGGTGCCATTTTCAAAATATGATTTGTATTCTCCTTCTTTTACGCCATTTTGATAAAACCCTTCGGAATGCAATGCGCCGCTGGGGAAATACAGCTGATAGGGCCCTTCCCGACGACCCTGCTCATAATGGCCGCGTTGCTGCGGTTGACCATTCTCATAATATACGGTAAATGTTCCTTGCATGACTCCATTGTCGAATGTCGTTGCCTGCTGGATTTGTCCGTTGGGATAATATAGCGTGCTGATGCCCTGCAATGCATCATTGGCATAGACACCTTTTTGCTGTATGCGTCCATCCTCGAAATTGACCTGATAGGGACCATCTTTCACACCATCACGGTAATATCCGGTCGCCTGAACTGTTCCACCCTCAAAATAGGCGACATATGTCCCATCCAGTTTATCTTGCTGGTAATTCCACTGTTCATGGATCTGACCATTTTCATAATAGGTTTGGTAGGGACCATTTTTTTGATCGTCGGCATAGACTCCCGTTGCCTTGATTGATCCGTTTTCATAATAGAGGTGTACCTCACCGT
>CAZBHY010000150.1:0-3642 GCA_964491705.1 uncultured Planctomycetales bacterium | reverse complement strand
CTTTATTATCTTATTTATACATTACTCGGCGAAAGTTGGGCTATTATACTATCGACCCCCATATGCGTCAAGTTATAAATACGCACCTCATGCACAACGCGGCCCTTCTTTCGCAAGACAGACATGATTCAGTCTTTGGATGTTATTTTCCGCATAAAACCAGATTAAAAGCTTTTAAAATGTTAAAGTTACAAAAAATGTCGCCGGCTGTCATAAAGGAAAAGACCTTCATCCATTCATCATCTTTTTATGAATGCCCTATGCGAATTCATTCTTTACTTATTGCTATTTATTTTCTGTTTGCTTTGTGATATATTATCCGACAATTCACTTTGCAACTGATGCCCTGGCAGTTTTTTATGATAAATTTCATTTTCAATAAAAAAATGTTCTGCTATGCATGCCTCATGTCCAGTGTGTGGGTCGTGCCTTGCCTGGCAGCCCCAGTCACGCAGACCAGCTTTGAGGATGTGGCCCAAAAAGCACGCACCCTAGCGCAAGAACCTTTTGTTCACCCAAACGATGATGAACTTTCCGACGCGCTTAAAAAAATCGGATATGACGAATGGCGCGATCTACGTTTCAACCCAGAAAAAATCCTCTGGGCCGGCGAACCCTTCAGCGTGCAATTTTTCCACCCAGGGTTTATTTATCAAGACGCGGTCATGATCCATACTGTGAATAAAAATCATGCTACTCCTATTCCGTTTTCATCAGATTTCTTTGATTACACCCAAAGCACATCAATCATACCTCCAGTCGAGGCAACAGGTTTCGCCGGATTTCGGGTACACTATCCGATCAATACCCCCGCCTATGCGGATGAAATTATCTCATTCCTAGGTGCCAGCTACTTCCGTGCATTGGGCAAAGATCTTGCCTATGGAATATCCGCCCGCGGGTTAGCGATCGATACCGCTGAACCCTCTGGCGAAGAATTCCCCTTCTTTCGTGAATTCTGGATCATTCATCCCAGCGCTAAAGAAAAAGAAATCTCTTTTTATGCGCTGTTGGACAGCGAAAGCCTCACCGGCGCATATAACTTTATTGTTCGCCCTGGTGACGAAACACTGGTTAAGGTCAAAGGCGTCCTCTTTTTTCGAAAAAAGATCAAAAAACTAGGTCTCGCGCCCCTCACCTCGATGTTCTTTTATGCGGAAAACACTGGCTTTCATCCTGGCACCGACTTCCGCCCGGAAATACATGATTCCGATGGCCTCTTGATCAATGAACAATCAGGAGAATGGACCTGGCATCCTTTGGTCAATCCAGAGAATCTGCTGATCAACAGTTTCATGGGAGGACAACCTCTGGGATTTGGTCTCATCCAACGTGATACAAATTTTGACCACTACCAGGATCTGGAAGCGCGTTACGACCGACGCCCCAGTGTCTGGATTCTCCCCGGTAACGATTGGAATCCAGGGCACCTTGAATTACTTCAAATCCCAACGGAAAATGAATACAATGACAATATCGGGGCCTACTGGGTCATGGACAAATCTTTTGATCCGGGCGATTCCTTCGCATACGATTACACCATGATTTGGCATGCTGGCAACCATAAGCGCTCGACCCTGGCCACAGTCGAAGCGACTCGTATCGTTGCAAAACCTGACAACGTTATGTTCATCATTGACTTTGTTCTCGACCGCTCACAAGAAGAACTTTCTGCTGCAGATGTGTCGGCCAATATTGACGTATTCAATGACTATGTCGTAACATCCAGCCAAATTATTAAAAATACCGTAACCAACGGTTGGCGCCTGGTGATCCATGTTGACCTTGATCAAGAAAATTTTCTGGACAAAGTACGGCCCGGCCCTAAACCTGCGGTTGAATTACGTGCCTTTTTAAAACACCATGACATTCCCATAACAGAAACATGGAGTTATACCTACTTGCCGTAGGACCCTCTCTCCGGAACCCGATGAAACACGACCCCCATCCCACACATCATGTTATCGCTGGACAACACATGCGCCTGATCAAAGAGCGGGTCATCCTCTATCTCCGCCTGCTTTCTCTGGAAGAAAATGCCGTCAATACACTCACAGAAAAAATCATCTGCCGCCTTTCTGCCAAATTGCATCCTGACAATCGAGCTGACTGGCCAGCCATCGCCCTGACCGCTACGCTCGAAATTTTAGAAGACCAAGGGATTACACCCAACGAGCGTTATCACGCACTTTTTACAGACGCTTACCGGCCAGCACCGCACCGCACTCCCATGGGATATCATGATTTCGATCCGCGCGCTGCTTTTTTCAAAGAGAAGCACTGCGCCTCGATTCTTGCCGTACGACGAACAATATTTTTCAGCCTAATCTTGATTTCCACTATCATCGGGACACTCTCCATCACAACCGTCTTAAGCGCGCATGGGCTGACATTTCTTAAATGGATGATTATCAGCGTGTTCGCCCTTTTGTTCGGATGGATCGCGATGAATTTTTGGACGATTGTGTTCGGATTTTTCATTTCACTGGGAAAAAAAGACAACCGCCTGGCTATTCCATCCACCCCGCATCCGATTCCTCCAGATATCAAGATCGCTTTGGTGATGCCTGTTCATAATGAAGAAGTGCCGCGTATCTTCGCGGCTCTACACGCAATGCATGACACCATCCAACATGCAGGCCTTCTTTCGCATTTTGATATCTACGTGCTTAGCGATTCGACCAGCAAAGCCCACGGGATCGCCGAAGAAATTTACTGGGCCAAACTCTGCGCCGACGTTAATGGTTTTGGAAAAATTTTCTACCGACGGCGCAAACTCCGCATCCATAAAAAAAGCGGGAATGTCAGTGATTTCTGCCGGCGCTGGGGATGGCAATACACCTACATGATCACTCTGGATGCCGACAGCCTGATGGCTGGTGATATCTTAATCCGACTGGTCAACGCCATGGAAAGCCATCCAGAGATTGGCATCCTTCAAACGGCCCCCATGGCGATGAATCAAACCAGCCTCATCGCACGCCTGCAGCAATTCGCCAGTCATGTCTATGCGCCTCTTTTTTTCATTGGCCTGAGATTCTGGCAATTGGATGAATCTGGATTCTGGGGACACAATGCCATCATCCGGATGGAACCGTTTATCAAATACTGTGCCCTGCCAAGACTCCCGGGGGGTCCACCATTCGGCGGAGAAATCCTCAGTCATGATTTTGTGGAGGCGGCACTCATGCGCCGGGCTGGATGGGGCGTATGGCTGGCGCACGAACTTGACAACAGCTATGAAGAACTGCCACCCAACCTTCTGGAAGAACTGTCACGCGACAAACGCTGGTGCCAAGGCAATATGCAGCACCTCCGTCTTTTATTCATGCCAGGCATCCGCTTCGGACATAAAATCCTTTTCTTACAAGGAAATTTTTTCTATTTCTCGTCGCTTTTATGGCTATTTCTATTAGTGCTCATGACCATTAACGCGATCGCGAATTTTTTTGACACACCTGCCTATTTTACGCAGGAGCACAGTCTCTTTCCAACATGGACTGTCGAATATCGTGAATTATCATTTTTGCTGCTTGCTGCAACAGCGATTTTTCTCTTCACACCAAAAATACTCAGCTTTATCCTTATCGCCACACATCCTCAAAAAAGCGCACAATACGGCGGTTCATGGCGGCTCGGCTT
>CAZBHY010000149.1:0-3643 GCA_964491705.1 uncultured Planctomycetales bacterium | reverse complement strand
TGTCATGATTTAGTGGATAATGTGATATGCTGAAGGAGGGATAGCTCTTGATGCATGCGAGCGGGATGAGAACCTATGCGAAGCATAGGTTAACAGCGAATCCTGAAGCGAAGTCCGTCAGGGACGAGCGGAATGCCGAAAGCACAGAGGGATTTCGGCCTCCCTTTCCGTTAAATTTAAGAAGCCTCGCAGTGTTTCTGAAATAGATTTTCGCTAAATCGCTCTTATCAGGGCGATGTTTTATTTTGGCTTGAGGGAAGGGTTTTTGTTTTTAGCCTTTATAGTAAGGAAAACGCATAATGATGTCGATTGAAACAATTGTGTTGTGGGTTGCGCTATTAATTTTCGTGAGTGTTCTATCAAGCAAGCTTTCCGATCGATTCGCGATCCCTGTCTTACTATTATTTCTCGCCATTGGAATGCTCGCGGGTTCAGAGGGTATCGGAAAGATTGCGTTTGGCAGTGCGCAGTTGGCCAAGTCCATTGGTATTATCGCGCTGGTGTTTATTATTTTTTCCGGAGGATTTGACACCAATGGCAAAGATGCCAGAAAGGTGCTGGGACCTGGTATTATCTTATCCACGATTGGTGTTTTTTTTACCGCAGTGATCACCGGGTTTTTTGCGGTATACATTCTCAAGTTTTCATTTTTAGAAGGAATGCTGCTTGGCGCCATTGTTTCTTCCACTGATGCTCCTGCTGTTTTTACCATTTTACGTTCAAAAAGAATCAGCCTCAAAGAACCGCTCAGGCCCTTGCTGGAGTTTGAATCCGGCAGCAATGATCCCATGGCTATTTTTTTAACAGTGGGTTTTATTAGTCTTCTGACGTCTGAAGCGACCAGTGTGATTTCCCTGATTCCACGATTTTTTTTGGATATGGGAATGGGGGTGGCGGTTGGTTATGTCATGGCCCGGTTTATGATTTGGCTGCTCAAGCATGTGCGATTGGAATATGACGGACTTTACCCCGTGATGGTGATTTCCATGGTTTTGTTAACCTATGTCTTTGCGGTATTTTTGAAAGGCAATGGTTTTCTGGCCGTGTATCTGGCCGGATTGGTCCTGGGCCAGGCAGAATTTCCGAATAAAAAGATGATCATGCGATTCCACGATGGTTTGGCATGGCTGATGCAGATTTCTATGTTTGTGATGTTAGGCCTTCTGGTTTTTCCATCGCGGATTATTCCATTAATAGGAGTGGGGCTGCTGTTGACATTCTTTTTGATGATGATTGCCCGGCCGGTCAGTGTATTGTTATGTCTATTGCCATTTAAGATGAATATTCGGGAGAAGGTCATGGTATCATGGGTCGGATTGCGAGGGGCAGTGCCGATTGTTTTGGCAACGTTTCCGTTTATGGCCGGCATTGCGCAGGCGGATACGATTTTTAATATTGTTTTTTTTGTTGTCATCGCTTCGGTTTTTATTCAAGGGGCATCCATTCCGGTTATTTCCAAGATATTGCGGTTGGACGTTCCACTGGCGAATAAGGTCAAATATCCCATCGAATTTGAGAAAACAAAGGCCATTGATGCGGATTTGAAAGAGGTGATTGTTCCCTATCATTCAGAGGCAGTGGGAAAAAAGGTCAGTGATTTGGGCGTTTCGGAGCAATGTCTGATTGTGCTCATTTCACGCGGAGGAAAGTTCATTGTGCCATCGGGATCAACGGTTATTGAAGACGGAGATGTGTTATTGGTATTGGCCAATGCTGAGGATTTTTCCAATCTGCAGAAAACGATTACATCGTTAAAATCGACAAAAATTGATCATTCTGGATGATAACGCTTGCGCAAATTTATGACAATGCTATAGTGTTATCAAAATTTGCTTTTTTCGATGCAAAGATTTCATAAAAAAAGACCTGATGGAAAGGAGGGCAATCATCAACATAATTTAGAGGTGGTTTAATTCTAAAAACAATTTGACTACGGAAAATGTATTTCATTTAACGGGATCTGCAAAGAAGGGGGAAAGACATGAGCTTTATTAAAGAATTTAAAGATTTTGCGATGAAGGGTAATGTTGTGGATATGGCCGTCGGTATTATTATTGGTGGCGCTTTTGGTAAGATTGTGTCTTCTATTGTGAATGATATCATTATGCCGCCCATTGGGTTATTGATGGGTGGGGTGAATTTCACGGATTTAAAATGGACGATGAAGGCTGCCCAATTGGATGCGGCCACTGGAGAGATGGTTGAGGCGGTAACGATGAATTATGGGCAGTTTCTGCAGACCACTGTTGATTTTATTATTGTGGCCTTCGCTATTTTTATGATGATCAAGGCGATGAATTCCTTAAAGAAAAAGGAAGTGGTCAAGCCGGCTGCACCGCCTGCGCCAACAAAGGAAGAGATGCTTTTAACCGATATCCGGGATCTCTTGAGAGCCAGGAAATAAGAGATTTTCTGAGGAATCAACTGAAACATGATTTGGAAAAGATATGGTGATGGCGGATAAAACAGGAAAAAATTTGTCAGGTAGAAACGAAACACTTTGACAATAGAGAACATACATGATAAATTGAATTACTTTTACTGAGATGATGAATCATAAAGGAGGGTTCTATGGGGAGAAAAAAACAATTTTTAAGGCTAATGGTACTGTGTACCGTGGGTATAAGCTTTCTGGGCTGTGCTCATGTCCGAGAGAAGAGTCTCGGGTCGAATTACGTCACATCATCAATTGCCTATCCTACAGGCCGGGAAGGCAGCAGCAACATTTTGTTAGAGAAGACCTATCCAGAAGTTGTTCGTTTGGGCAAGACCTATGATTACACGATCAAGGTGATTAATCTTACGGATCTTCAGCTGTCAGATGTCAAAGTCTCAGAAGTGATTCCTGCAGGTTTTTCATTGGTTTCCAGCGAGCCCGTTGTTTCCAGTCGGGTTGGAGATACAGCGGTTTGGAATATTGGTAATTTAGAAGGCCGCAAGACAGTCACCATTAAGGTTTCCGGTAAGGCGGATCAGAAAATGGACCTGCCATGCTGCACGTCAGCAGACTATGTGACCCCGGCTTTGTGCCTTGATACTCAAGTCATTCAGCCAGCCTTGGCAGTGGAAGTGGCTTCTCCTCAGCAGGTTGTCATTTGCGATACTATTCCTTTGACATTTACGATTAAAAATACAGGTGATGGCGCTATCAGTGATGCCAAGATCGTCAGCCAATTACCAGAAGGTTTGACAGTTGGCGGAAAGAGCGATATTACGATCAGCGTTGGCAGCTTAGCTGCGGGTGATTCTAAGAAATATTCCGCAACAGCGCGATCTGCAAAAGTTGGTACTCATGTGGTGACTGCCAATGCAACCTCATCGGATGATTTAAGCGCGGTCGCGACAACTTCGACCAGCGTTGTTCAGCCGGTTTTGGCTGTATCTGCCAGCGCAACACGAGACAAACAATTCGTTGGTCGTGGTGTCAATTACACGGTCACCGTTCGCAACTCGGGCAATGTGACAGCGGATGACACGATGGTCAGCGCTCGGTTAGCGGGTGCCCGTGCGAATTCCGCCAGTGAGAATGGAACAGTGTCGTCTGGAAAAGTCTCTTGGGATGTTGGCGGATTGGGTGCTGGGGCTAGCTCGAGCTGTAGCGGTGGTGCGGTCGCGAGAGTGGGTGGGGGTGCGAGGGTTACGG
>CAZBHY010000148.1:0-3644 GCA_964491705.1 uncultured Planctomycetales bacterium | reverse complement strand
ACTCAGCATCCCAACACTGGCAATCTTTTTTTTCATGCCACGACTGATCGGATACCCCGGCTCATTAGCTAACGCAATAATTTTGACATCCCCCAAATGGGCTTCATTGATCATCCGCGCATCTTCAATCTTTGAAACCAAGATATCATAAGTTTTTTTATAAATGTCCGCCTGGCGGTCGAGCTGGGTCAGCTCAGATTCCTTCTGATAGATCAGTTTAACCATCTCATCAATCTCTTTCTCCAGCACAGCCTGAGCTTGCTTTAAATGCTCAACCTTCAACACCAAAATATTCAATTCCATCTCCGTGTTGACCATACGCGTTTCAATGTCCTGGTAAATCGGATTGATCTGTTCACTGCGCAATTTCCTATCCAACGCTGAGAGGTCCTGCCCGCCCTTGTCCCACAAGACGTCATCCACAATCGCCTTGGAAACCACAACAAACCGGTCCTGCTTTGCTATTTGCTGTTTTAATTCCGCCAAGATATTCGCTTTCACCCGCAGCATCATCTCCGAATCGATTTGCTCTTTCTTATATTCATTGAGCTTGGCCTTCTTAATATCCAATTCTGCACGCATGAGGTCTAATTTATACTGACTTTTGAAATCCTTTATTGTCTGTTCAACCAACACAAGATTTTGCTGAACCTCTTTAAACTGATCATTGATAAAATCCCCTTTCTCCTGAACCTCTTGCGTCACAAATTCCCGATGATAGCTCACATATTCCCGTGCCCAGGCATTGACGATATCCTGAGCTTGCTTGGGCTGAGCGGCCTTGACCGTTAATTGCAAAACATTGGTATCCTTAATGTCCTGAACATCAATTTTTTTCCATAGATCATCCAGAGCGAGCAGATGGCCTGATGGATCAACAGCATTCAACCGATCAACAACCCGCTGTAACACACTATTGGATTTCAATAATTCCCGATGCACGCTCAACGAAATCATCGGTGCGTACTTTTGCGCGAGCTCTGAATCCCCAGAGGAAGCATCAAAAACAACCTCCGTCGGAGACAGAATGGTCGTAATCTTGGATGGCATCATCATCAAAGACACACTGGCTTGATATGTCCTGGGCATCAGCACGCTGATCACGACCATCCCAACAACCGAACCGGCAACAATCGCGAGAATCATTTTTTTCCTTTTCATGATCACATGGGCGATTTCGCTCAGATCGATCTCATCATCCTGCGGCATAGGCTGTACATGACCCATAGTTTCCTCCTGTGTTATACACAACAAGACGCAGCAAGGCCATCATGATCGACGGACCTTTCTCCTCATCCCTGTCATCGCTTTCAACGCCTCCCACATAAACCGCACATTACCAACGAGATAACGCCGCCATAAACGCCGCGGCTCACACGACAACCGAAACAGCCATTCCAGGCCGCAACGCTGCATCCATTGAGGAGCCCGGGGCTTAATTCCCGCTAAAAAATCAAAGGCTGCCCCGACGCCGATCATCACCGGAACATCCAAAATATCCCGGTGCTGATGCATCCAGTAATCCTGCTTAGGCGATCCCAACCCCACCCATAAAATATCAGGACGGACCTGATTGATCTGATCAATAAAAACCTGATCTTCCTGCTGCCGTTGCGTAGAAAAAGACGGTGCATAAGCGCCTACGATCTGAATATCCGGATTTTGCTCT
The DNA here is from genome assembly GCA_964491705.1 of uncultured Planctomycetales bacterium. Taxonomy (GTDB): domain Bacteria; phylum Omnitrophota; class Gorgyraeia; order Zapsychrales; family JANLHA01; genus JAKLFA01. The sequence goes on along the minus strand of CAZBHY010000148.1, from coordinate 1,975 downwards.
TGTAACTTTTTCTGCAGCATCATCAAAACCTCATCCGTTGACCCATAAAAACAATGCCTCAACGATAGAGATGAATCCGCGCATATCTTCATCATCAGATCCGGTCCGCACACACGCTGAAGATCTTTGATCCCTTTGACATGGGACGCCCAAACCAACGGCATGCCGTCAGCAGTGACCATAGCCGCGTTATTCACAATGTCACGATACTCCAGATTATCCACAGCCGTCATCACCGTTGACACAGGCGCCACACAGATATAAACCTTGCGCCGCTCACGCACCCATTGAAAAATCGTGAGGACCGCCTTATCCAAGGTCAAGACATCAACCAGGATATCCAAAATTTTGACACGTCTACGCTGTTCCGCCATCATCATGGTGCCTCATCATACCACAGCCATTGTGATCATTTTTCGAAAAAATACATTTTTTATCGAGTGACAAAAACTCCAACTCACGTCGCTGGTTACAGTGACAATCCTGCAACTTTCAGCAGATATCGGCCATATTGATTATTCGCCATGCATCGGCCCAATGCAATCAGGTCATCTCTGGAAATATACCCGTTCTTAAATGCGATCTCCTCAATGCAAGCAATCTTCAATCCCTGTCTTTTTTCGATGACCTCAATAAAATTCCCGGCCTTGAGCAAGCTATCATGCGTGCCCATATCCAGCCAGGCGCATCCGCGGCCAAGGATCTCGGCCTTGAGCCGGCCCATCTTCAGATATTCCTGATTGACAGCAGTGATTTCCAGTTCCCCGCGCGCAGAGGGCTGAACACGCTCAGCGATGTCCACGGCATCATGCGCATAAAAATATAGCCCAATCACCGCGTAGCCGCTTTTCGGATGCTCTGGTTTTTCCTCGATACTGAGGATATCCCCGTGCTCATTGATTTCAACCACCCCATAATCCGACGGATTGTCCACACTATATCCAAAAATCACACTGTGGCGATCGCGTTCCACCACGCGCCGGCTGTCGTTTAAAAGCCTGATCAAGCCTTCTCCATAAATCAAGTTGTCCCCCAACACCAGACACACATCATCCTCGCCAATAAAATCTTGACCGATGATCAAGGCCTCGGCCAACCCCCGCGGCTGATGTTGAACCGCGTACTGCACATGGATCCCCCAGGCACGGCCGTCGGCAAAAATATCCTCAAACCGGCTGATATCCTTGGGATTGGAAATAATCAGAATGTCCCGGATGCCCGCCAGCATCAAAACCGACAACGGATAATAGATCATCGGTTTGTCATAAATCGGCAGCAGCTGTTTCACAACGCCCTTGGTCACCGGAAAAAGCCGCGTCCCAGTGCCTCCGGCTAAAATAATACCCTTCATGCGTCGAACCGGTTGATGATCTTGCATATATGAATGACCTCCTCTTGCGTATGAAAATAGGAAATCGGCAAACTCAACGTGGTGTTATGAATTTCCTCACTGATCGGATAATTCCCGGTCAAGATATCCCGCATCGCTGCCTGCTGATGCGGAGGCACCGGATAATGGATCTCTGTTTTGATTGCGTTGTCTAATAAATACGCCCTGAGCTGATCCCGTTTCGGATGACGGATATTAAAAATGTGATAAATATCATAATACCCCTCTTCAACCACCGGCGGAATAAACCGATGATCAAGATTCTGGAAATACACCTGTGCCAAATCCCGCTTATGGCGATTAATATCATCCAGCGCCACTAACTTCACCGAAAGAAAACCAGCCTGGATTTCATCCAGCCGGGAATTGTATCCAATGAGATCATTGTAATATTTTTTCCGGCTTCCGTAATTTCTCAAGGCCGTAATTTTATCGATCAGCACCTGGTCATCCGACGTCACCGCGCCAGCGTCTCCCAGCGCACCGAGATTTTTCGTCGGATAAAAACTGAAACAGCCCACACCGAAAGAGCCGGCCTTTTTTCCCTGATACATCGCGCCATGCGCCTGGGCGCAGTCTTCAATG
>CAZBHY010000147.1:0-3644 GCA_964491705.1 uncultured Planctomycetales bacterium | reverse complement strand
CGGATATTGACGTACTCAGTCGCACGGGGATCAACTGGAGTGATTTAGATGTGATGAGTGCTGCAGGGATTAACTGGTCAGATTTGGATGTGATGAGCAGGGCAGGAGTGAACTGGAGTGATTTGGATGTGATGAGCAGGACAGGGATCAATTGGGCGGATATTGATGTAATGAGTGATGCGGGGATTAATTGGAGTGATTTAGATGTGATGAGTGCTGCGGGGATTAACTGGAGTGATCTGGATGTGATGAGTGATGCAGGAGTGAATTGGGCGGATCTGGATGTACTGAGTCGGACGGGGATTAATTGGGCGGATATTGATGTGATGAGTGATGCGGGGATTAATTGGAGTGATTTGGATGTGATGAGCCGTGTGGGAGTAAATTGGGCGGATATGGATGTACTGAGCCGATCGGGCATTAACTGGGCGAGTGTGAGTGATATGGCAGGTGCGGGGATCAATTGGAGTGATATGGATGTGATGAGTGATGCGGGAGTGAATTGGAGTGATATAGATGTGATGAGTGATGCGGGGATTAATTGGAGTGATCTGGATGTGCTGAGCGACGCGGGTGTGAATTGGGCTGATATTGATGTCTTGAGTCGGACGGGGATTAATTGGAGTGATATTGATGTATTGAGTCGTACGGGAATTAATTGGAGCGATATTGATGTGATGAGCGATGCCGGGATCAATTGGAGTGATCTGGATGTGATGAGTGATGCGGGGATTAATTGGAGTGATTGGGATGTGCTGAGCGATGCGGGAATTAACTGGCTGGATTTGGATGTGATGAGTGATGCAGGAATCAATTGGAGCGATTTGGATGCGATGAGCAGGACAGGGATTAACTGGAGTGATCTGGATGTGATGAGCCGGGCAGGGATTAATTGGAGTGATTGGGATGTGCTGAGCGATGCGGGAATTAACTGGAGTGATCTGGATGTGATGAGTGATGCGGGAGTGAATTGGAGTGATATAGATGTGATGAGTGATGCAGGGATTAATTGGAGCGATTTAGAGGCAATGAGCGCGGTTGGTGTGAACTGGATGAATTTAGAGGATATGAGTACCAGTGGGGTGAATTGGTCAGCGATTGATGACATGACCGGCAGTGGGGTGAACTGGTCGAATTTAAGTGAGATGACAGCGGCGGGGATTAATTGGGGAGATTTGGATGTGATGAGTCGCGCGGGGATTAATTGGAGTGATTGGGATGTGATGAGTGATGCAGGAATTAACTGGTTGGATTTAGAGGTAATGAGTGATGCGGGGATCAACTGGAGTGATTTGGATGTGATGAGCGATGCAGGAGTAAATTGGGCGGATCTGGATGTGATGAGTGATGCAGGAGTAAATTGGGCAGATCTGGATGTAATGAGCGATGCAGGGATCAACTGGAGTGATTTGGATGTGATGAGCGATGCGGGGATTAATTGGAGCGACATAGATGTGCTTAGTCGCACGGGGATCAATTGGAATGATTTAGATGTACTGAGTGCTGCTGGAATCAACTGGAGTGATTTGGATGTGCTAAGTCGTACGGGGATTAATTGGAGCGACATAGATGTGCTCAGCCGCACGGGGATTAATTGGAGTGATCTGGATGTGATGAGTGATGCGGGAGTGAACTGGTCGGATATTGATGTGCTAAGTCGTACGGGGATCAACTGGAGTGATTTGGATGTGATGAGCCGGACGGGAATTAATTGGAGTGATATGGATGTGATGAGTGCTGCGGGGATTAACTGGTTGGATTTGGATGTGATGAGCGATGCAGGGATTAATTGGAGTGATCTTGATGTTCTCTCTGGGGCGGGGATCAATTGGGCGGATCTGGATGTGATGAGTGCTGCGGGGATCAACTGGAGTGATTTGGATGTGATGAGTGATGCGGGAGTGAATTGGAGTGATATTGATGTGATGAGTCGTACGGGGATTAACTGGGCAGACATTGATGTGCTGAGCGATGCAGGAATTAACTGGAGTGATTTGGATGTGATGAGTGATGCGGGAGTGAATTGGAGTGATATTGATGTGATGAGTCGTACGGGGATTAATTGGAGTGATTTAGATGTGATGAGTGATGCGGGTGTCAATTGGGCGGATTTGGATGTGATGAGTGATGCGGGGATCAATTGGACGGATATTGATGTGTTGAGTCGTACGGGGATTAATTGGAGTGATTTGGATGTGTTAAGTCGTGCAGGGATCAACTGGAGTGATTTGGATGTGATGAGTGATGCAGGAGTGAACTGGGCTGATTTGGATGTGATGAGCCAGACGGGAATTAACTGGTCGGATATTGATGTGATGAGTGATGCAGGAGTGAATTGGAGTGATATGGATGTGATGAGCGATGCGGGAGTGAACTGGGCTGATATTGATGTACTCAGTCGGACAGGAATCAACTGGTCAGATTTGGATGTGCTGAGTGATGCAGGGATCAATTGGAGTGATTTAGAAGTGATGAGTGCTGCGGGGATTAATTGGACGGATATTGATGTGTTGAGTCGTACGGGGATTAATTGGAGTGATTTGGATGTGATGAGTGATGCGGGGATCAACTGGAGTGATTTGGATGTGATGAGCGATGCAGGAGTGAACTGGGCGGATATTGATGTACTCAGTCGTACAGGGATTAACTGGGCAGATATTGATGTGATGAGTGATGCAGGGATTAACTGGGCAGATATTGATGTGATGAGCGATGCGGGAGTGAACTGGGCGGATATTGACGTACTCAGTCGTACGGGGATCAACTGGAGTGATTTTGAAGTGATGAGCGATGCAGGGATTAATTGGAGTGATTTAGATGTGATGAGCGATGCGGGAGTGAACTGGGCGGATATTGATGTGATGAGTCGGACGGGGATTAATTGGAGTGATTTAGATGTGATGAGCGATGCAGGGATTAACTGGAGTGATTTAGAAGTGATGAGTCGTGTTGGTGTGAATTGGTCAGACTGGCAAGTGATGAGCGATGCGGGGATCAATTGGAGTGATTTAGATGCGATGAGTGATGCGGGGGTGAACTGGAGTGATTTGGATGTGTTGAGTGATGCAGGGATTAATTGGAGTGATTTAGATGTGATGAGTGATGCGGGGGTGAACTGGAGTGATTTGGATGTGTTGAGCCGTGCGGGGATCAATTGGAGTGATTTAGATGTGATGAGTGATGCAGGGGTGAACTGGAGTGATTTGGATGTGTTGAGTGATGCAGGGATTAATTGGAGTGATTTAGATGTGATGAGTGATGCGGGGGTGAACTGGAGTGATTTGGATGTGTTAAGCCGTGCAGGGATTAATTGGAGTGATTTGGATGTGATGAGCGATGCGGGAATTAACTGGAGTGATCTGGATGTGATGAGTGATGCAGGAGTAAATTGGTCGGATCTGGATGTGCTGACTCGGACGGGGATCAATTGGTCGGATCTTGAGGCGATGAGTGCAGTGGGAGTGAACTGGATGAATTTAGAGGATATGAGTACCAGTGGTGTCAATTGGCAGGCAATTGATGATATGACCGGCAGCGGGATCAACTGGTCGAATTTAAGTGAGATGACTGATGCGGGAATTAATTGGCTGGATCTGGATGTGCTGACTCGGACGGGGATCAATTGGGCAGATCTGGATGTGATG
>CAZBHY010000146.1:2406-3661 GCA_964491705.1 uncultured Planctomycetales bacterium | reverse complement strand
TTCCATTTTTCTCTGCCGCGAAATAATCCTGTTCTGTCATGACCTTAAGCCGACTGTGGGTGATATAAACCGTACGCCCATGTTCATAAACAACCGCGTCCTGCGGCAGAATCCACACCTTGCTAAAGCTGTCCATCGGAATATGCATCTCTCCGTATTTCTCCCGGAGCTTTTCCTGGACGTGTTCCCAAAATCTTTTTCCTAAATCTTTTTCCGGATGCACAAGCGTCGCTGATAACTGCTTAAGCAAATAATCCTGTGCCAGCATATCCCGTCCCAATTCAGTCTGCCCAAGCTCATCAGGAACAATACGATGCTCTTCATAAGGCGAAAGATTGACCCATAGGTTGTCTTGAGCAACGGTCATGGCCGCAAGAAAATATTTCACCAGACGCATGGATTCTTCCTGAATTTGATCCGGAGCGAATTGTGTGTCGCCGCTATCAATAATAAAATCAAAATACAACGGATTGTCCGCATGAATGGTCATCCCTTTTAATAAAACAGGGACAAACGCTGCACTGGGGTTGAGCATGGCCCCGGGTAAAGGCAAACCCAGGCCAGTCGTTTGAGCAAACCCGCGCGGTATCATTGTTGTGAAAAGAAAACTAACGGTAAGCAATAAAGATAGGGCACGCACACCAAAACGGTTGCGACTCTGCATGATGATCTGATACACGATGACCCTCCTCAAAATTTCTGTTATGATTAACCCAAAGATGCCGTAAGGGTCCGCACCCTTGCGCATCGCCAGCCCCCTCACTATTGACTATCCAAACCAATCAAGGCCGGGGCCATTCTTGTAATTTTTATATAAAAATAAAAAAAGTCTTAAAAGTATAACATATGGAACAAAAAAAACCAGGTGGGGCGCTTTTAGCCGTAAAATCGAAAACGCGTGAAATAGTCCGGGTTTTTGATGGCCAAACAATAATTTATGATATATTTATGATCCAAAGACATTGGGGGTTGACCAAAACAGGGAATGAGTGCAAATTTATTTTTAGACTATAATCAAAAAAGGATTGGAGGTTCACGATGGGCAAAGTTATGACATGGCGCTGCTGTTTGAGCGCGATGATCGTTATTTCCGTAGGGTCTCTCTTTCACTTTGTTTGGGAGTGGTCTGGTCGAAACATCATCGTCGCTGTATTTGCCGCAACCAACGAAAGCACGTGGGAACACCTCAAGCTCGCATTCTGGCCGGCATTCGCACTCGCTCCGATACAACGCGCTATCTACGGCGCGTACCCTG
>CAZBHY010000146.1:0-2396 GCA_964491705.1 uncultured Planctomycetales bacterium | reverse complement strand
GCTGCCGGCCATTGCCATCCGCTGCATACTTCCGTCCTTGCTCATTGTCGCATTATTCTACGGATACACCGCGCTGTTGGGACAGCACTATTTGGCAGCGGACATCGCCATCTTCGCGATCGCGATCTTTGTGGGAGAATTTCTCGGTCACACTGTACTCACGCGCGAGTTCGATTCCCGATCCCGATTCAGCGCGCTGGGCCTGCTCATTCTGATAGCAATATTATTTTCCACACTGACGTTCAGACCGCCGGACTTCTTTCTTTTTCATCAGCCGTCGTCCGCCCGATCAATGGAATATTCCGAAATAAAACGATAAAAGAAAAAAGACTGCGATGCGATAGATGCCAAAAGGAATAAAATTGTGCTTTTCAATAAACCGTACAAAAAACTTAACGCTGACAATCGCCACAAGAAACGACACCACAAATCCCAACAGAATAATATAGAACTGATCCGCGGTAAAACTCGGCGCGCTTTTTGCCAAATCAAATAAGGTGGCCGCAAGCATGGTCGGAATGGCCAGCAAAAATGAAAATTGGACAATCAGTTTCCGTCCGATCCCCAGTGACAGTCCGCCCAAAATCGTTGCCAATGAACGTGAAACCCCGGGGATCATGGCCAACGCCTGACATGACCCAATGATCACTGCTTGTTTGACTGAGATGTCTGATATTTTCATGTCCGCATCAGATTTTTCGTGATAGAACAATTCAAAGATCACTAAAACAATACCCCCGATTAATAGGGAGAACAAAACTGTTTTTTCACTGCTCAATAAAAAGGTCTTAACAATTTTATAAAAGACAAGCCCAAGAATGCCGGTTGGAATAAATGCGATGATCACCTTGAACAACGCTTTCGGGTCGAGGATCAAGGACCGCCAGTAAAGAACAACGACAGACAAAATGGCACCCAGCTGGATGGCGATCTCGAAACTTTTTAAAAATTCCGTTTGCGCCAAATTCAGCAAACGCGCCGTCAAGATAAGGTGCCCCGTAGACGATACGGGCAAAAATTCCGTGATGCCTTCAACCATACCGAAAATAATGATCGTAAAAAAATCCATTGGCAATTCACTCCTGATCACATATGGTTAATATAAAAACACCTCATGCTTTTTCAATCTAAAAGATATGCCTCACGTTGATCAAACCGAATTATTCATAACGCAAGGCGTCGATGGGATTTAACTGTGCCGCCTTGTACGCCGGCCAAAGCCCAAACACGACGCCGATCAGAACAGAAAAAAATAACGACACCGCGACCGCCGTGAGAGAAATTTTTGTTGCCCACCCCGCGAACCAGGACAGCAAAAAGGATGCCCCGCATCCTAATAAAATCCCGACGACCCCTCCCAAAACGGTCAGCATCACCGCTTCGATCAAAAACTGGATCAGAATATCTCTTTGCCGCGCACCCACCGCCTTGCGCAACCCGATCTCATTGGTGCGCTCTGTCACCGACACCAGCATAATATTCATAATTCCAATCCCGCCCACCATCAGCGAAATGACCGCAATCGCGCTGAGCAGCCACGTCATCGTTTTCGTCGTGGATGTCAGCATCTCTTTGATTTCCGTCATGTCGAGAATATTAAAGCTGTCATATTCATCCGGCCGCAACAGATGCCGTTTAATGATCAATTGTTTGATCTGCTCTTTCGCCGGCTCAATGTCCTCAGCGGAAATAATGTCGGCCTCAATGCTGTCGACATAATCCTTGCCGAACACACGATACATCGCCGTGGTGACCGGAATGATCACCACATCATCCTGATCATACCAGCCGCGCTGACCTTTACTCGGAAGAACGCCAATCACACGAAAATTCACGCGGTTGATCTTGATCGTTTTCCCGACCGGATATTCATCGGGAAAAAGCTCTTTAAAAACCGTCATCCCCAGCAGCGCTACCTTTTCACGCACCGTGACTTCCGCCGCCGTAAAAAACCGCCCCATCACCGGAACGGAGGACTTAATCTGCTCATAGGTTTCTCCAACGCCCTCAACACGGCTATTCCAATTTTTATTGCCAGCAACAATCTGTGCACGGCTGGAAACCTCCGCAAAAGAATCTTTCACCAACGAAAGTTCTCCGACGGCATCAGCATCCGCCATGGTCATCCGGGTCACGGTGCCGGCTTCCAACGCAACCATCCCCTGCCGTGACGGCCCAGGCCGTACCGACAAGACATTGGCACCCAGGCTGGTCATTTGTTTTTGAATGGCTTCATTGGCGCCCGCGCCCAAGGCCATCATGGCAATCACCGCTCCAACCCCGATTAAAACGCCCAACACCGATAAAAATGTCCGCACCTTATTTGCCAAGATCGCGCACCAGGCCTGATGCAAATGATCTTTGATCTCCGCGGATCCGCCGCGCATTTTATGATG
>CAZBHY010000145.1:3298-3797 GCA_964491705.1 uncultured Planctomycetales bacterium | reverse complement strand
CGATGGAAACGGTACGCCGCTGCCTATGGCTGAACAGCCATGGGAGACGATGAACATCCAGGGATTCATTCCGGTGATTTATCAGATTGTACCAATTAATCTTCCCATGCTTTTAGGGATGCATAGCACGGGTGACGGTCGACCTGCGGCTTTGAGTGCCGCTGTGATTGATCCCGCGAAAGAGCCGGAACAGTATATTCTTTCCCGGCAATAAGTGTGTACCTGCCTGTGTGGTTTTTTGAGCGCTCGATCACGGTGTCCGTCTCTCCGTCATATTCATTTTTTTTCTGGAAGAGCTGTCATTTATAGATATAATAGTCGCATTCATGACATTCCAAACGATTGAGCACGAATTTTCGATGTGATATAACGAAAGGGCAATTATGGCAAAGCATACGGTTACGTTGATTCCAGGTGATGGGATCGGTCCAGAGGTCGCTGAGGCCGCGCGCCGTTGTATTGACGCGACAGGCGTGGATATTGTTTGGGAAACAGAATT
>CAZBHY010000145.1:0-3288 GCA_964491705.1 uncultured Planctomycetales bacterium | reverse complement strand
AGGTCGGCAGCTTGCTGCCGGAGCGTCTGCTTCAATCGATTCGCAAGAATACAGTTGCCCTGAAAGGGCCGATGACAACGCCCGTGGGCAAGGGATTTCGTTCGTTGAATGTTGCTTTGAGACAGGAGTTTGATCTTTTTGCCTGTATTCGCCCGTGCAAATCCTATGAAGGCGTACGGTCACGCTATACGGATATTGATCTGGTCCTGGTGCGTGAAAATACAGAAGACCTTTACGCGGGCATTGAATTTGAAGCAGGGAAACCAGAAACCGACGAGCTGATCAAAAAAATTGAGACATTGGGCACAAAAAAAATTCGTTCGGGTTCAGGCATTACGATCAAGCCGATTTCTGCGTTTGGCGCCCAGCGTATCGTGCGCTCTGCCTTCGAGTATGCGGTGACGCATCACCGGAAAAAAGTGACCGTGGTGCACAAGGCGAATATTATGAAGTATACCGATGGCCTTTTTCTGAAGGTCGCCAGGGATGTGGCCCAAGAGTATGAGGGAAAAATCGAGTGCGAAGACCGCATCGTGGATAATATGTGTATGCAGCTGGTGCAGAATCCGCATAATTTTGATGTCTTGGTTCTACCGAATCTTTACGGGGACATCTTGTCAGATTTATGCGCCGGTCTGGTCGGCGGATTGGGTGTAGCGCCGGGTGCGAATATTGGGGAACATTGCGCGATTTTTGAAGCGACCCATGGCAGCGCGCCAAAGTATGCCGGACTGAATAAAGTGAATCCCAGCGCCTTGATTTTGTCTGGCGTTCTGTTATTGGAATACTTAAAAGAAAATAAGGCGGCCCGTGTTGTGGAACAGGCCTTTGCTGATATTGTGGCTGCCGGTAAACATGTGACGTATGACATGAAACTTGACCGTAACGATCCATCGGCTGTGGGCACCAAAGAAATGGCAGATGCGATTATTCGACGGATTAAGGAACTGAACACGTAAGTTTTGTTGTTCGTTTTATTTGGCAATGGGGTTTGCCATAAAATGCCTCAGCGCAGGCTGATAACTCCTACTCAAAGAGCAAGGGGTTTGTGTTTGTGCTGGGGATTTTTTATTTTTTAATTTTGGGACGTTTCACGTAACTCTGTCAATCATCGGAGGTTTTTATGGCCGTGAATTTATTTGTTTTTATTTTTTTTGTCGGCGGATGGATTTTTAACCGCATTTTTGTTCGTCTGCATCTCCCAGGGATTTTAGGGATGGTTGTTTTTGGCGCTGTTTTGAAAATTGTTTTTCCCGCAGTGATTCCAGATGGCATTGGGCAGATAGAACCATTTTTAAAATCGTTCGCGATTGTTGTGATTTTATTACGTGCCGGGTTGGGGATCCGACGAAAAACCTTGCAGAAAGTCGGCCGAACAACGCTTTTGATGTCATGGATTCCATGCGCATTGGAGGCGTCGTCGTTGACTATCGTGTTCCGTATGATTTTTGGATTTGATTGGGCCGTTGCTGCCCTTTTTGCGTGTATTCTTTCTGCGGTGTCGCTTGCGGTGGTTGTCCCAGCCATGCTTGAATGGAAAAAGCGCGGCAATGAAAAACAGCGGGACATTTCTACTATTATTTTGGCCAGCACATCTTTGGATAATGTCATTGCGATCACATTTTTTTCCTTGTTTTTGGCAATGGTCACTGGATCAGGAGGGAATTTTGGGCAAACGATGATGGCCATACCGTTTTCGATTCTCGCTGGGATTATGGCGGGAGTGGTTGTGGGCTTTTTTTTATCGGGATATTTCCGACGAAAATATCATAAGATCCGTGCAACAGAGAAGACTTTATTGCTTCTGATGGTAGGACTCTTTGTGGTTGAGATCGGCAATGCACTGCATATCGCTGCGTTTTTGGGTGTGATGACCGTTGGATTTATTCTTCTTGAACGGGCGGAGCATGTCGCGCATGAGATCGCGCAGAAGTTATCGAAGATCTGGGTGGTGGCGGAGATTGTTCTTTTTGTGCTGATTGGTATGGCCCTGGATCCGAAACTTGCCATTGAAACAGGATGGAAAGGCATGGTTGTTATTTTGATCGGGCTATTTTTTCGCTCGCTGGGCGTGTTCATCGCGACGGCTTTTGATAGGACGTTATCTATCAACGAGCGGGTATTTTGTATTCTTGCATTTATTCCTAAGGCAACGGTTCAGGCGGCCTTGGGCAGTATTCCGTTGGCGGCTGGCGTTGCCGGTGGGGGGATTATTTTATCCATTGCGATTTTATCCATTTTTTTAACGGCTCCTTTGGGTGTTTTTTTAATTCATCGCTATGGTCCGGTGCTTTTAGATCAGGCATCCAAGTGATTTATAAAAAGCCATTGGCATATTCATGGAAGTTTGTTAAGATAATCGAAATTTATTCGACAATCATGGATTTTTCAGGGCTGGCCAGGTCAAAAATAAGGGACAATGATGGGTAAAAAAGTATCACTGATTTCGCTGGAAATGGAAGAGCTCTTGCGCGCTCCTGATCGGGAGGAGCAGTTGCGGGATATTTTTTCCGGTTTTCACTCGCGTGATATCTTTATTTTATGCGAAGACCTGGACTCGGATGAAAACGCCATTATTGTGATGGCTCTGGATTACCCGCAGGGTGTCGAATTTTTTCAGGAATTCCGCACCTTGCAGAAGCTGGAAATTTTTAAGCATTTTTCCAAGGAATGGATGGCCAAGGTCCTGGAGCAAATGGCTCCAGATGAACGCGCTGATTTTTTGAAATCCCTGCCTGAGGAACAAGTCGATAAGATTCTGCCGCTGGTCGCGCAAGCAGAGCGCAATGATATCCGGAAACTCCTATCCTACGCCGAGGGGACTGTCGGGTCGGTCCTGACGACCGAGTATGCATCATTGCCGGCGGATATTACCGCGAATGAGGCGATCGACCGTTTGAAAAAACAGGCCTTTAATCGGGAAACGATTTACTATGTTTATATTGTGGATTGCAATCGGCGATTAATCGGATTTGTGTCGCTTAAGGATTTGCTGGTCGCGGAGTCATCGGATGTGATTCAGGATATTATGTTTGTCAATGTGATCAGTGTGCATGTGGATGAAGATCAGGCAATCGCGGCTCAAAAGTTGGCTGATTATGATTTATTAGCCATTCCTGTGGTGGATGCAGAGGAGCGTTTGGTAGGAATTGTGACGCATGATGACGTGGTGGATGTTTTGATTGAGGAGTATACTGAGGATATTTATCGTTATGGTGCTGTCGGCGAATATATTGATTATATGAATTCTCGACCGTTTATGATCGCCAAGCATCGCATTCTTTGGCT
>CAZBHY010000144.1:0-3812 GCA_964491705.1 uncultured Planctomycetales bacterium | reverse complement strand
ATGCTTTTAGGCAAAGCGGATGATGTTGAACAGCAAGGCATTGATGATGATCGTGATGGCACGTTTGAGACGCTGAGGGTGATCGTTCCTGTCCTCAGCCGCACGCCTGGTTTGGCAGAATTATCAATCCGTCTTTATGATGAGTTAAATTCTAATGCCGAGGTGATTAATAAAAATTTTTCTTGTGCTCTTGAACCAGGGCGTAATCAGTGTCTTGTTGATTTAGACACGATGACGCTATCACTGTCTGATGCTTCTGGACCGTATACAATTTCTGTCAGCTTGGATAATCAGGATTCATCGAGTCATTCTTTTTTGGAAACGAGCATTCCAGGTTTTTCTGTTGATCACTATGTAAAACCAGACGTGATGTTGAAAGACAAATATTTCAGTGAGCAGGCCGAAGATCAGGATATGAATGGGTTGTATGATGGCCTGGTGATTCATGCCAGGGTGCAGGTCAAGCGGCCTGGAGATTATATCTTCAATGGGAATCTTGCAGATGCGTCTGGCAACTATATCGGATTTTTCAGTCAGAAGCAGCCATTGAAGGGGGTTGGCGAGGAGTATGTTTCTTTGAGTATCCCTGGAAAAGAATTGAAAAATGCTCAAGCGCCGTATCGATTTTATGATTGTCTATTTTATTTCGATGAAGGGCGCGATACTCCTGAGAATCTTTTTGCACAAACAACATGCGAGTATCACACAAATCATTACCGTAGCGAAGATTTTGAATAAACAGGCATTAGTTTAAAAGAAGGGAAACAGATGATTATCGCCATCGATATTGGAAATACGAATACTGGACTTGCTCTGATCTTGGATAAAAAGATTTTAGTGACTGAATCGGTGCCAACCGGATTCCGGAGATGTGATGAGCAGCGGCTCACCTCATCTCTGCGGAGGTTAAGTAAAAAAGCCATTGTGACCGGGAACGATCATATCGATGTGATCGTCTGCAGTGTTGTTCCCAAAGCGTTGGTCATCGTGAAACGCTGTGTGAAACAAGTTTTTCATACACGCGCTCAGGTTATTGGGAAAGATTTTATCGTTCCCATGACAAATACATATGATGATCCTCTGCAGGTTGGCCAGGACCGTTTGGTATGCGCGTATGCGGCAGCGGAAATGTATGGAGTGCCGGCTGTGGTGGTGGATCTGGGCACAGCCATCACCTTTGACGTGTTGTCTGCAAAAAAAGAGTATTTTGGAGGACTGATCGCTCCGGGTATCCGGTTGTCCGCCGAAACATTATTTGATCAGACAGCGTTATTGCCTAAGGTGGTTATTCAAAAACCCAAACAGGTGATCGGTAAAAACACCCAGGAGAGTATTTTAAGCGGCATGTTCTATGGATATGGCGAGATGATTAAAGGAGTTGTTGATCTTTTGGTGAAAGAGCTGGGGCAGGATCCGAAGATTATTGTGACCGGCGGGTTCAGCGACGTAATGATAAATTATATTCCGCATTATCCCTGTATCGTGAATCGTGATTTAATTTTCCATGGCATTGCGCTGATTGTTGCGCATGGTGCATAATGTACACGGGCTCATCATGCGTGTCGTAGAGGGCGCATTTTTTTCACAAGCAATTGCGTCAAAAATTTTCCCCTTGACAAAATTTTTAAAATTTGTAAAATTAGCACTCTAGATTTGAAAGTGCTAACGCAAATTTTTATTTTTTTCAAACGTCAAACATTTTTACAAGGAGGAGTCAGGTGAATCTTAAGCCACTCGCAGACAGAATTATTGTAAAGCCGTTAGAGGCGGAAGATGTGACCAAGGGCGGGATTGTGCTTCCTGATACGGCAAAAGAGAAGCCTCAGGAAGGCGAAGTGGTCGCTGTTGGGGATGGAAAGGTTTTAGAGAATGGGCAGGTGAAGGCCTTAACGGTCAAGGTCAAGGACCGTATTTTGTATGGAAAATACAGCGGCACAGAAATTACCACCAAAGATGGCAATGAATATTTGATCATGCGCGAAGAGGATGTCCTCGCGATTGTCAAATAAGATTATGATCGGTTGCGATTAGATGGTATGCAGTATGGGGTGAGGTTAACGCTCAGGATTTTAAAAATTGGAGGAGAAAAACGATGGCTAAGCAATTACAATTTGGGGATGAGGCGCGTCGGTCCATTCTCGCAGGGGTTGAAAAACTCGCCCGTGCGGTCAAGGTGACGCTGGGTCCTAAGGGACGCAATGTAGTGTTGGATAAAAAATTCGGTTCACCGACGGTGACGAAAGACGGCGTATCTGTCGCCAAGGAAATTGAGCTGCAGGACCCTTATGAAAATATGGGGGCTCAGATGGTGAAAGAGGTTGCGGAAAAGACGTCGGATAATGCTGGGGATGGAACAACAACCGCGACGGTATTAGCAGAGGCGATTTATCGTGAGGGATTAAAGAACGTGACTGCTGGCGCCAATCCCATGGCGTTAAAGCGCGGCATTGAATCCGCCGTGGAAAAGGTTGTTGCCAAAATTGCTAAGCTGTCTAAAAAGGTTGATTTAAAAAAGAGCACTGAGGTGGAACAGGTCGCTACGATCGCCGCCAACAGTGATACCTTGATTGGGAAAAAGATTGCTGAGGCCTTTGAGGCAGTCGGCACCGATGCTCCGATCACGGTGGAAGAATCCAAGACCATTAATACGGAATTGAAAGTGGTCGAAGGGATGCAGTTTGATCAGGGATATTTGTCTCCGTATTTTTCAACGGACTTGGAGAAGATGGAATGTGAATTGGAAGATGCGTTTATTTTGATCTATGAAAAGAAGATTTCCAATATCAAGGATATGCTTCCTGTCTTGGAAAAAGTCGCAAAATCTGGCCGACCATTATTAATTATTTCTGAGGATGTGGAAGGTGAGGCGTTGGCCACGTTGGTTGTGAACAATATGCGCAAGACACTGGTTTGCGCAGCGGTTAAGGCTCCTGGCTATGGGGATCGTCGCAAGGCCATGCTGGAAGATATTGCCGTGCTAACTGGTGGACAGGCCATCAGCGAGGATTTGGGCATTAAACTGGAAAACGTTGATGTGCCGCATTTAGGCCGCGCCAAACGGGTAAAAATTGATAAAGAAAATACGACGATCGTTGAAGGCGCTGGTTCGTCTGATGCCATCAAGGGGCGTATTAATCAGATTAAGAATCAGATTGAAAAGACGGATTCGTCTTATGATAAAGAAAAATTGCAGGAACGCCTGGCAAAATTATCCGGCGGGGTTGCGATTATTAACATCGGCGCGGCAACGGAAACAGAGATGAAAGAGAAAAAAGCCCGCGTGGAAGACGCATTGCATGCAACGCGTGCTGCGATCGAAGAAGGAATCGTTCCTGGCGGCGGTGTGGCCTTGTTGCGCTGCATCGATGTATTAGATGAATTGAAGTTGTCAGGGGATGAACAGACCGGTGTTGATATCGTTCGACGTGCGCTCGAGTCTCCGATCCGTCAATTGGCAGAAAATGCTGGCTTAGAAGGATCTGTGATCGTTGATAAGCTCAAAAATGCCAAGGTGAATATCGGTTATGATATCAGCAAGGATGATTATGTGGATATGTTGGAGAGCGGTGTCATTGATCCGGCGAAGGTTACGCGTACAGCGTTGCAGAATGCGGCCAGTATCGCCAGTCTGTTATTGACAACAGAATGTCTGATTACGGATGTCCCGGAACCTGAAAAAGGTGGGAATGCCGGCATGCCGCCAATGGGTGGTATGGGCGGTATGGGTGGCATGATGTAATGTGGTTTGATTAATGATTGAATGAAATAGGTTATTAAAAAGAGGCATGCGTTTATTGCGCATGCCTCTTTTT
>CAZBHY010000143.1:0-3855 GCA_964491705.1 uncultured Planctomycetales bacterium | reverse complement strand
AGTCACCAAATAATATGCGCCCGCGATATCAGAATTCAAAAGATTACTAACCACCTCCTGGACGAAGTTGCTTTCCGAGAATGAGATAGGCTTCAACCTGAGGGCGACAATAATAAATGCAATCACCTGATGGGCCCTGACTGGGTCCTTGCATATCAGTTTCATAAAAGCAACAATCATGGCGGCGTTCAGTTTGGATTCACTGGCCAGAAGGAGAATAATGACCTCCTGGGTAAGCCTGGGATTTTTCGCGTCCAAAGCAGCGCTCACAACCTCTTCCGGAGAAAGGATCGCTCCATTGAACGGTAATTCTGACAGGAACTTGAAGGCCTTTCTGGTGTCGAAAGATTCCTCCATTAAGGCCCAGTTGGTCACGCTGGCGAACCCAAAACGATGCAAAAGATTCAAAAAGACGCCTCTCGAGAGGACGTCTCGCAAGTGTTGAAGTTTTTTGAACCTCTTGTCAAGAAGCGCCACATCGTCCGCCGACAGCTGTACCATAAAGAAGGGCGAATGATAAAAACTGGTAAAGGTTGGATAGCCTGTAGGCCCGAATATTTCCTGCTCCAGGACGTTGATAATCCGGCGTCCCTCAACACCATAAAAACTCTCCAGGCGCTCCCGTCCAAGGGTCTCAATGCTATCCAGTACGGATACGAAATAACTACGGAGACTTTCCTGTTCGTTATTAACAATGCTTTGTATCAATAAGTCAACGGCGTAGGGACGAATTCTGCCGTCCGCCAGCGCATAGGTGGCGTTCTTTCTGATCATGCCATCTTCATAAGGAGCAACGAACGTCAGAAGTGTAGAAGCGCCATAACGACCCGTCTTAACGAGAGGCATAATGCTGTGGAACAATACGCCATAAGACCTCTCTGACTCAAGAATTGTGTTAACGATAGAGAATGCGGCTTGTTGCTCTTGGTCAGAAAGTACTGAGTCTGAAAGCAAGGCATCGAGTATCTGTAAGCTACTACAGTTCGCGCTGTCCAATGGATCAAATAATTGGCTTTGCAAAAAGGCAATCCTGAGCTTGGCTGAACTCCCAAGATTTTCAGCCAAGAGACGCTTGATCGTATCTTCTGTCGAATCGTGCTGTGTGCGCCACGCCCCAAATCGGTCCAGAGCTTCCAAAAATCGTCGATTTTCAAGAATGACTTGCCTCTCAACAGTTTCGAAATTCAGACCCCATGCTTCCGCTGTCTTTTCCAAAAATGCATCTTCCTCATCGATCGGGCTGGAAGCCGCACTATTTGCTGTCGCATTATGGCCCAACACATTGACCGCATCCATCGATGAAGAAGCCCTATTCTCTTTTGCTGCTGCCGACAACGCATCAATCCATGGATCAACGTCAGACCCACTTACATGATGTCTTAAATCTCCGGAACGAAGAGCCTCCATAAACGCCCCGACGTCAGAATCTCCCAGAGATGCCTCCACACGGGCAGCGCCCCTGATAATCGCCGAAGCCACAGCCTCACGATCAACCACCCCTTGATATTCGCCATGTTCGAGCATCTTAAAAAAATAATGGAATATATTAAATGTTTTCAACACAGGGTCTTTAACCCCGCACAACGAAAACTCAAGATCCAAGATCCGCATATCTGTTGGTTCAAGACGATGGGCGGCATCACGGAATAACGCGGCATCTGACACCTTGACATCCTGAGGCTTGATCGCTCCGCAATCAATTTCGACATCGTCGCTAATCTTTGTAAACACCATGGTTAAACCACGCATCACTATTTCTTCAATGAGCTGTTGTTTCTTTTCTATCGAGATTCCGGAATCAACCAGCACATCGAACAGCGTTCGCCCCGGCACATATTCTTCGGCGATCAATCTCGCCGACTTGTCACCATACGGAACAACAACTTCAAAGATAGGACCGATCTTCTGCGTCCAGCCTTTCGGACCATAATATTGATGCAGAACAATTTTTCCCAACGTCCGAGGCATGCTCGGATTTTCGAATGCGAGAACAAACCGTGAACCATTGTGTGACACTCCTACGACAAAATTCTCAAATCCGCCGCCCAAAACCTCAAGGAATACAGCGGCCTCTGGATCACTCTCATCATTTAAAATCGCACGAATAGGCTCGCCAATTAAGTCCCGTCCCAGCGTCCCATCTAAAGAATTGCCCAATGTTTCCAGAATAAATTCTAAGATCACTCTGCCTTGAATATCATCATCCAGGCGCGCGATTATGTTTCTGCGATTGTCTGCTGACCGTACATCAACACCACACAGCGCAACATTCAACCATTCTGCCGATTGAGGATCCACCGATGTATCAATAAAATCCATCCCCACAATCGGAGATGATGACCGGTGTGCACGCCGAGCCTGCTGATCCGACTCTCTCCAGTGTCTCAGCCGTCTTGCAAACGCCTGTACATCGTCAACTGTCTCCATGCCATCAGCGACATCACGCATCAACTGCTCAAATGCAATCACCCCATCCCCAGAAAATCCTCTGCGATACAACGCTGCAGATGCGCGGTCAACACGGCGCCAAATATTTTCGCACTCCTCCAGCCATTGCTCCTCAGTCTCAAAAAAATCGCCTTCTGGATCACTCATCATCTGATCATAAAAAGGAAGGACAATATCATATTCATCAAACCTGTGTTCATAAGCGCGCTTTAATGCCATCATGATTCCCAGAAAATCCAGACATTCAAGTTTTTGAATATGCCGGCGTGCCCGAACCCAGATAACCCATGTGCCCAAGGCATAGGCCACCAGATCCCAAATATCAAATACCCCACCGTACCCCTGCGCTGTATCCCATCCTAATTTTTGTGCCAACTCAAATCCACAGGCAAACGCGAGAACGCCGAATATGGTATTACGGACGATGCGAATATATCCTGCTGCTGTGTTGGCTGGAGACGTATGCGACAATCCCGTAATAATTGCACCGCTTAACCCAATGGGCCCGATAAAATCTTGGATATGCCCTTCAGGCAAAACGATATTATAAAGAGTCACATACACCATAAAAATAAATGACGCGAAGACAATCGGATCCAGCGTGAGCGGTTTTGCAGCAAGAGGTCTAAATTTCTTATATACCGACAGATATTTAAAAACAGCCAGCGTCCACCCTGCCAAAATGACAACACTCGCCACCTGTTTGATGGTTTGTGCAATCTCGGGCATAATAACAGGAGAAGCTTGAGGAACAATCAAAAGACCAAAGACAAATGACAGCGCTACCCAATGCCATGTCTTTGAAGGAAGGAACAACGCCAACGCGCCCAACCAACGATTCAGGCCATCCTCAACAGGAGAACTGGACATACGAGGTGGACTTAATGGGGCATGCCCACAACGAACCTGCTGACGCAGACGGTCAGACCGAACGATCGCGGGCACAGTGTTGTCCATCCCAAATCGACGAGAAACCTTGGCAGAATCATTGAAGCGTATCGGAGACGATGCGGCGTGTTGGTTACCATACTGCGCCTGAATAAAATTCAAAATCGATACAATCTCAAAAATATTTTTTGAAACCTCACGGCCAGCTCCATTGTGACCAGCGATCGCATGAAGGGCCCGGGCAATACCATCAAATGGTGCTGTCTGAATATGTCCGCCATTCTTTACAGCCTCATCAAAAACCCACGTTTTTATTTCCCTTAAAAATTCGCGCAACCGCTCCGCGAGATTATATTGCCCTCTCTGATCGACAATGGCAATTTGTTCCTGCAAGCGCATGGCCGCATAGCGTACAAAATTCAGCGCATCCTGATCGGTCATCCCATTCAAAACACCACCAATGGTTTTCTTCTCATAAATAACCGCCATGGCCTCAGCCATGAATGCTTGAAATGCGGC
>CAZBHY010000142.1:0-3865 GCA_964491705.1 uncultured Planctomycetales bacterium | reverse complement strand
ACCATCCCGGCGTTCTCATCATGCACTATGAATCCATTTAAAAAAATCGCCAAAAAACATCTCGGGCAGAATTTCCTCACCGATGAGCGCATGAAAAAGAAGATCATCGATATTGTCGCCCCCACAAAAGAAGAAATTATTTTAGAAATCGGTCCTGGTCTAGGCGCGCTGACACAACCGTTGATCGCCACAGGGGCAACGGTTTATGCCGTTGAAAAAGATCCCGCCATGATCGCCAGGCTTCAACACAGTCTTCCCAGCGCACGTCTCCATCTGATTGAAGGTGATTTTCTGACCATCGACCTCACGTCGATTCCACAAATTCACAAAATTATCGGCAATATCCCGTATAATATTTCCACACCCATTATTCAACGTCTCATTGCCTGCCAAAAATTTTTCCCGTACGCTTTTCTCACAGTACAGCGTGAATTCGCTCAACGCCTCACCGCCCGACCCGGAACAAAAGATTATGGATCACTGACATGCCTGGTGCAATATTATGCCGATGTCCAGATCCATTTTCATATCAGTCCGCAATCATTCCGCCCCGTTCCAAAAATTACATCCAGTTTTATCCAGTTATCATTCCGCGAACCCGCTGATCACGCTGATGATGAAACAACCCTGTTTCAAATCACGCAATCTGCCTTTGCACAGCGGCGTAAAACACTGCTCAACGCGCTGAGTTCTTATGTATCGAAAAATATTCTGCAGACAATATTGAAGGATTTAAAAATTGATGTGCATCAACGGCCGGATACTCTTGCATTAAACGATTATATACGATTGGCCAATGCGCTGACCCGCGCTAAGCCGGCGCAGACGAGTTGTTCCACCCAGAAAACCAATGCTTCTTGACATCATCGGGATTGAGCTCAAAGGCATAATTAAGAATCATTTCATGGGCATCCAACGACGCCCTGTCAAACATCACCCCGACATAACGCCCATCCTGAACAATCCGATTCCACATCACCTTGCCCTGGACATCGATCGTATTCTGACGATCAAGAAAAATTTTCATTTTCAAAGACTGACCGGGGACAAGGCTGCGCGGCACCTTTAAACCGACACCAGAACAGCTCAAATCAATGGTTTCGCATTCCTCAACATCACCACCATGCGGTAAAACAAATTTCACACGGTTCCGACTCTTCCAGCGGGGAAGATAACGTTTATCTTCTTTACGATATGCCGAATTCACGAAATAATCATCCATGTTCGCATTGCGCTCCATCTGCTCGTCCATACCATCCCCCTTGGTAGGGCTTTAAAAGAAAAAGCCACGACCCTTTCACAAAATAATAAATGAAAGTTCCGTGGCTGATATAAATATACCACGCGGGCCATGTGAATTCAAGACGTGAAAATATTTTTTCTGCATTATTGACAAAAAGGCATCCTCAGTTAAAAATACTAAAATTCAAGGGAGGGGACCATGGAAAAACGGATTTATTACCACGACACCGATGCCGGTGGCGTAGTTTACTATGCGAACTATTTGGCCTACATGGAAGAAGCGCGTATTGATTTTTTCCATGACCATGCATTAAGTGAAACAACTCTGGCTGACCAGCCGGTCTTTTTTCCCGTACACACTTGTACCATCCGGTATCACCGGCCGGCCTTTTATGGCGACATGATCACATGCAATGCCATGATCAAAAAAATTTCTCCGGCAAAGATTATTTTTCTCCAGCAGGTCATCAATCAAAAAAGCCAGCAGCTTCTTGTTGAGGCGGAAATCACGTTGGCCTGTGTCCATGCGAAGAACTTTAGGCCGATGCGCATCCCGGATGATGTTTCCAAAAAATTGATGTCCCAGAGCAAGTGATTCAATCAATCATATACCAATGGTAGTCCTTGTCATTCGTTAAAGAGAATGTTATTATAATTTCTAATATTTATCTTAATATTTGAGGATTCGCATGATTCATGATGATGATGTTAAAAATATTGCTGAACTGGCTAAACTCAATCTTAATGATGCGGAAATCCGGCCATTGGCCAATGATCTTCAACGCATTCTCAATTATATTAACGAACTCGATACATTGGACGTGTCTGCGATCCAACCAACCAGTCATGTTCTTCCCTTAAAAAATGTTTACCGGAACGACAGCGTTCAACCATCACTGCCACAGGATGAGGCGCTGTCCATTGCCATATCAAAAAAAGACGGTTTTTTTCAAGTGCCGCAGATCATCGAATGAATACGCAAAAACTCAACCAGCTAACTGCTCATGAACTCCTCGCTATGCTGCGCACAGATGCAATCTCAGCCAACGACATCATGGCGTCGCTCAATCAAGAAATCTATGCCCACGGAGATACAATTAACGCGTATGTCCGTCAGATACAAACAACGGCCATATCGCATGATGCGGACATCCCAATTCCCATTGCCATCAAAGATAATATCTGCATCAAAAATCAAGAAACAACCTGTGCGTCAAAAATCCTTCAGGGATTTCATGCCCCGTATCATGCCACCGTTATTGAAAAATTGGTTGCCAAAGGCCTTCCGCTCATAGGCCAAACGAATATGGATGAATTTGCGTTCGGATCATCAACCGAAAATTCCTGCTACGGTCCAACCCGCAACCCATGGGATCATTCCCGGGTCCCAGGCGGATCCAGCGGTGGATCGGCCGCTGCAGTGGCCGCTGACCAGGCTATCTGGGCTTTGGGATCTGATACAGGAGGGTCAATCCGACAACCAGCATCATTCTGCGGAGTCGTTGGGCTCAAACCGACATATGGACGAGTCTCCCGCTATGGATTGATCGCCTTTGCGTCCAGCCTGGATCAAATCGGTCCGATCACCAAAGATGTCCATGACTCTGCTTTATTACTGTCACTGATCGCTGGCTATGACCCCAAAGATTCGACCTCTGCGGATATCCCAGTGCCCGACTTTACCCGTGCGCTGACCAATAATGTTAAAAATTTAACCATTGGCATACCGCAAGAATACTTTATTGATGGGATGGACCCTGAAGTCAAAGACGCTGTTTTGGCCGCGGTTGATCTTCTCAAAAGTCAGGGGGCGCTGTTTAAAAATATTTCTTTACCGCATACCCGTTATGCTGTCAGCACATATTATATTGTGGCCACAGCCGAAGCCAGTTCCAACTTAGCCCGCTATGATGGTGTGCGTTATGGGCTACGCCGCATCCCCAATACTACGCGCAAAAACCCCATTATCGATATGATCGAAGAAACACGCGATCAGGGCTTTGGTCCAGAAAGCAAACGCCGCATTATGCTGGGAACATACGCGTTGTCATCTGGCTATTATGATGCGTATTATCTCAAAGGACAAAAAATCAGGACATTAATCAAACAGGACTTTGATGACGCATTTCAGACCTGTGACGCGATCCTGACCCCGACCTCGCCGACCACTGCCTTTCAGATCGGCGAAAAGAAAAATGACCCGTTATCCATGTACCTCTCGGATATTTATACCATTTCGGCAAATCTAAGTGGGATCCCGGCGATTTCCATTCCTTGTGGATTTTCCAAATCCGGGCACCCGATTGGATTGCAGCTTTTCGCAAAACCATTTCATGAAGAAATGTTATTTCAAATCGCCTTTAGTTATGAACACAATACGCCATGGCATAAAACAAAACCAGGGGATCAACAATGACCAATAACAAACAATACTATTCATTGTGTCATTCCATCACCACAACCTTTTTAAAAAATATATGACGCCATTGACTTCACATGATTTTGAAACCGTCATCGGGTTAGAGGTGCACCTGCAACTCAATACCCAGACAAAAATTTTTTGCGGATGCGAAAACTCCTTCGGCCGTGCACCCAACACCTGCGTTTGCCCAGTATGTCTCGG
>CAZBHY010000141.1:940-3878 GCA_964491705.1 uncultured Planctomycetales bacterium | reverse complement strand
CGCGGTCATGCTGGGAAGTTTTGTCGGTTTTATTGCCGCTGTGATTGCTGCACAACTACGTTCGTTACAGTCCCACGTGGTCATTCATCGTGTGCTGATGTATCTTTTTTTTATTGGGTTTACACTTCTTTTTTGTACTACATACGTCTCCACAAAAACAGATCCGGATTTTTCCGTAATACAGCGATATCGCCAGGCATGGGTAACGATACGGGGATGGTTCTGGAGTGAACATCCTTTTCTTCAGCCGGGGGGATTAGAACAGGCGTTGCGGATGCGTACTGACTGGGCTGTTTATCCCAGAGAAATTTTTTATACGGTCGGACATGAATTATTTTCTGTGAACATTGATGGGCAGCAACGGCGTAGGCGTTTTGAGGCGAGCAGCGATATTCAGCAGGCGATTTTTTCACCTGATGGGCGATTGCTTGCCATCAAGACATCGACTGATATCACGGTCTTGAATTTGACGGATGATCAGGCGTATCCTATTTATGATGCCCGTTTGGATCAGGGATTTTCACACGATGCGAACATTATGGTGGGTGGCATTCAATGGAGCCCTGACAGCAGCAAGGTATGTTTTTTTGTACAAAAATCTTCGCAAGTATCATCGCATACCAGCTGGATTGTTCATGACATCAGGGCGCGGCAGGACATGCTCGTGGCCCTGGGCGTGAGACAAACAGCTTTTTTAGTATGGTCAGCTGATTCCAGCAAATTGTATTTTTCTCAGGTACGTTCGATTGAGGGTCAAGGGAAGCCGCAATATCGCGTTTCTTGGTTCGCCATTGCCTTGGCGAACAATGCCATGACGCAGATTGCGGATGTGGTGAGCAGTAAGATGGAAATCCCGGATCATGAATTGGCTGATCATGGGATTGCTCTTTATCGGCAAAATAAAAACTTCAGATTGGACGCCTCTCAGACCTTGAGTTCGCTGTCTGCGGTGGAATCGTCATCTGGCAAAAAAATATTTGTGAATACTGATTTACAGCTATGCTATCAATCTGCGTATGGGGTGCGGTATCCTCTTTTTGGTTTATCCCAGATGAAAGATTACGTTTTATTCCCTCCCGAAGGTCAGGAACGTGCTTTTACGGTCCAGGAGGCACGATGGCTTCCATCGGAAAAATATGTCTTATTGAAACATTATACGCATGGGCTCTTGGTTATGGATCCTGTATCGCGCAGGATTGGCATTTTGGCCCAAGGACGTATCGGCGTGTTCGGGATGCATCCCGGATAGTGGTATAGAGTCATTTTATTATTGATTGAATACAGATTGGAGCAGGAATGAAATTGAAACGCCCGTTGGTCATTTTTGATTTGGAAACAACTGGGACATGGGTGGAAAAAGATCATATTATTGAAATCGCCATGATCCGATGCGAACCAGACGGAACTGTGAAAGAATATGAACGCCGTGTTAATCCTGGGATGCCGATTCCCCGTGAGGCCAGCGAGATTACGGGCATTACGGATGCAGATGTGAAGGATTGCCCAAGATTTTGTGACATTGCCAAAGATGTGGTGGAGTTTATGACCGAGGCAGATTTAGGAGGATTTAATGTTGAGCGTTTTGATTTGCCGTTGTTGCAGCGAGAATTGTCAGAGTGCGGCATATCGTTTGCATGGCAGGATTGGATGATTTATGATGCCCAGAAAGTGTATCATCTGAATGAACGCCGGGATTTGACTGCAGCGTATGCCTTTTATTGCGGGCAGCATCTGGAGGATGCGCATTCCGCCATGGCAGACACGCGCGCGACGCTAAGGGTGCTAGAGGAACAACTGAAAAAATATGGAGAGGGATCCGACGAGATTGAATCATTGCAGACATTTGATTATAAAGTCAATGGGGAGTATTATGATGCAGGTAAACGGTTTCGTTGGTGGAATGGCGAGCTATATATGATGTTCGGTAAATATGCACGAAAAAAAAGTCTTAAGGATGTGGCGAAAGAAGATTCGAAATATCTTGAGTGGATTTTATCTGCCGATTTTAGTGAAGAGGTGAAAGATTTAATTGCCGGTGTTTTGGATGGGCATTTCCCGTTATATCAGCAGATGGATAGAGACGGGTGAGCGAATTTCTTCCGAGATTTTTCTTGTGCAATTTGATCTTGTTGTTAAAATAAAAAATCATTATATGTTTTTTTAAAAAAAGGGGGAAGGGAATGAAAAATCAGTGGCCGTTTTGGTTGTTTATCATCGCGATTGCCGTTGTTGTCGTTGTTGCTATGAATTATACTGGTCAGGAATCTGTTGCCCCTTTGGGAGAGGCTTTTCCACCGGATTCACGGGCGTTGGATTATGAGTATGTGTTTCAGCAGAATCAGCAGATTGTGCCTGAGTCTGTGCAACCCGTGTCTGAACCGGTTGCGGAGCCAAAATCGGTTGCGTCAGTGCCGGTAGCGGCTACTGTTACTCCAGCCGCGCAGCCGCAAGTTCAGGCGCCTGCTGCATCGACAACCACAGCCTATGCAATTCAGATCTTAGCGTCGAAAGATCTGAAGGCCACGGAAGCAGAATTGCAGAAGGTCAAGAATAATGGGTTTGCGGATGCGTATATCCGGAACGCGGAGTTGGGTGATAAGGGCACATGGAACCGTATTTATGTTGGCCAGTTTTCTTCAATGGCACAGGCGCAGGAAGCCTTGCCCAAGGTCAAGCAGAAATATCCTCAGGCGTTTATTTTTAAATTTTAACAGGCGGGTGTGAAATCGAGACAAACACCCGTAAAGGAAGGGGTGGCCTGATGAAAAAGATAATGGCGTGTATCGCTCTGATTTGCAGTTGTGCGGTTGTGATCGGGTGTGCTTCCACGCGTGTTAAGCGGGTCGATGTTGCGGAGACAGTTGATTTCAGCGGGCGCTGGAATGATTCAGATTCCAGGATGACCGCATCAACGGTGATTGAGGATTGTCTGAGCCAA
>CAZBHY010000141.1:0-930 GCA_964491705.1 uncultured Planctomycetales bacterium | reverse complement strand
GATTATCGTGAACAGAGCGGACGCAAGCCCGTGGTCATTGTCGGGGACATTAAAAATCGTACCGATGAGCATATCAACGTGGATGTTTTTATGAAAGACCTCGAGCAGGCATTGGTGAATTCGTCAAAAGTCCGATTTGTGGCGTCACGTGATGAGCGTCAGGGAATCCGTCAGGAACGGTTTGATCAGAATCAGGAGGGATTGACGGATCCGGAGACGATCAAGCAAATTGGCAAAGAGACAGGGGCGGATTTTATGCTGATCGGCAGTGTGAATTCGGTCAAGGATGAAACCAGCGGACGTTATGTGATTTTATATCAGGTGAATACAGAGCTTGTGGATTTGTTGACTAATGAAAAGGTTTGGATCGGGCAGAATCATTTAAAGAAGGTCGTGACAAAATCAAAATATTCTTTATGAGATGAGCGGTATGCGTGATTTGATTTTTATCGGGGAGGGTTTTTTAACCCTCCCCTCAGCATTTATTCGAGTTTGCATGGGAAATTGATTGGATATGATGAAGAGGCTATGGATTGCGGTTGTCATCGGGGGGTTTTTTCTATCATCGTGTGCATCTGTGCCAGCGGTGCAAGGACGCGTTCGCCGTCTTGCGGCCAAAGGGGATTTTGACCAAGCGGCTCAGGTGATGTCGCGGTTATCCGTCGGGTCATATGGAAAAAATAATCGTTTGCTTGAGTCATTGGATCGCGGGATGATTTTTTATTACGCTGGCCAGCATGAGCAGAGCATAGCCGCGTTTGAAGATGCAAAAAAAATATATGACGCGTTGTATACCGAGTCAATATCCAAGATCGCGGCCAGTTGGCTGTGGAATGATGCTGCGCTTCCATATGCCGGGGAAGATTTCGAAAGGGCGATGGTCAATGTTGTTCAAGCCTTAAACTTTATCGCGCTGGGGCAGTATGATGC
>CAZBHY010000140.1:0-3938 GCA_964491705.1 uncultured Planctomycetales bacterium | reverse complement strand
CATGACGTGATTCAAAACACTGCCTAGGGCATATTTCGTCTGTCCGGATTTATCCGCCACGGCTTGTTCAACCGCCTCGCTAATCGCAATCCCCAAACTTCCGGGGGTATCAGGGATCTCGGCTAAAATCTTTCGGCCGATCTGGGTTTCGGTGCTGGGACTGGCCACACAATTCCCTCCCCAAACATTCATCATGCTCTTGCGCAATGGCTTCTGATCAAAACTGATTCTGACCATAAAGACCTTACACTCCAAACCAATCAAGCTGCAGGCAAACGACAGCGCACACCCCCACTGACCAGCGCCAGTCTCCGTGGTCAGTCTTTTCACACCGGCCTGTTTGTTATACCAGGCTTGAGCGACAGCCGTATTGGGTTTATGGCTTCCGGCCGGGCTGGTACTTTCGTCTTTATAATAAATTTTCGCCGGGGTATCTAAATATTTCTCCAAAAACCGTGCGCGACGCAGCGGTGCCGGGCGCCAACGATAAAGAATTTCTAAAATCCCTTCCGGGATATCAATCCAACGCTCTTGACTGACCTCCTGTTCAATCAGATTCTGAGGAAAGATCGGAGACAGCATATCCGGCGATACGGGCTTACTGTCAGGCCCAAGCGGCGGAGGAACAGGGTTAGGCAGATCTGCTGCCACGTTATACCATTGACGGGGAATATCCTTTTCGCTTAAAAAAATCTTGGTATCACTCATATCGACCTTTCGTTAAAAAATCAATAAACAATTTATAATTGCCCTGCATTTCTCGCAAAAAGCACTGCTATGACAGGCAATCAGCCAGGCCCATCTTTTTGAGACTTTTTGATCGCAACCAACCCGTAGAGTCGCCGTGTCTCATCCGCCGGCTTTTTTCAATATGGCTGCTATTTTAAAATGAAACCCCAAAAACAGCAAGAATAAATAAAAGAGAGACACGCGGCACAGCCGTGTGTCTCTCTTTTAAAACATGATAAGAATCTATCTTCACGAATGAAAAATCTTATCCCTGCTTCACAACGCGCTTGGCTTGCAGACCTTTCGGACCGTTTTCGATCTCGACTTCAACCTGCTCGCCTTCGTTCAAGGTTTTAAACCCTGTTCCCTCTATCACGCTGAAATGAACGAATGCCTCTTTACCAGATTCAAGCGCGATAAACCCGTACCCCTTCTTCTCATTAAACCATTTGACTGTTGCTTGTTCCACCTTCTGACTCCTGTTAAAAATTGTTTCAGTTATTTCAAATGAAAAGAGGGGTCGACTGAATCCTATAAAAAAACCGCAAGGCGAATGTTTAACCTCACGGTAAAACCCTGTCCTTTCATTTCAATTATATGTATATCGAAAATTTTATCATTTGTCAAATTGTTTATTATTGGTTGTGATTCAGCAAAAAAACCGCACATTCGCAAACTTGCAGACTAGCAACCGAACATCAACATGCCAGTCTGCGAGTCCGCAAGCTTGCTTTAAAAAATTTTCTATCGCCGTTTTTAATACTCCTGCATCGCGCCGATCTCCTTCATCAATTCATCCCCGCGCTGTCGATTGCGCTCATCAATCGCTTGAATACGGCTGGTGGCTGTCTGCAGCACAGAAGATGCGCTCGAGACATCCACTGTCTGAGCACTGTCCGCCTCCTGCAGTGCTCCCTGAATCTGCCGCATCTCAGGCCGCACTTGTTTATTAAAATTTAAATACGCCGTATAAAGAAAAAAGGCAATACACACAGCCAAAATAAGACTGATCAAAGACGCCCACCCGTTGTGTGATCCTAACAAACAACCATATTGTTTTTCGCGCATCTTTCTTTCTCCTTATTCCTGATCCTTCATCTATGATCCTTATTCTTTCGTCCAAATCCGTGTATTCAGATTGAGCTCATCCACGATATCCAGAGCCGCTTTCAAATCTGAAAAATACTCCTCAACGACAGAAAAATCCAACAGCGTTTTAAAAATATTCGGCTCAAACAAATTTTTTGTATACGGTATCGCAATAAAAATATTGGAATCGACAAATGATAAATAGATCGGCCGACCTGTTTTATTTTTAAAATCCACGATCCGCTTCATCAAGCTGGCCGTGAGAATATACCGGGCCTCAATTTGATCCGTGCCGTACACCACGAACTCCTTTTCAAAAACAGGGTCATCCATGGTCATCAGCGTTCCACGGGACATATTCTTAGATTGAAAAAATTTACCTAACCCGCCCAACGCCTTTTCCGCCATATCCGGCAAAACTACGGTCCTGGCATGAAAATGCTTATTAAAATCCGCCATAAAAAACAACCCTTTAAAAATCGTATGCCACTGAGTGTGTGTCCGCCCTTTGCTGTCTGTAGTCGTAGTCATGTATTCGGTATGCAATTCCGAAAACTGAATCTTGGTCTGTCCCAAGACGCCTTCGACCAAATCGTCTCCTTGATAACGGTCGACATGATGTAAAAAAATGTTTGACTGCGCATAAAGAGGATGAGGAAACATGCCCCCTTTATCGTAACGCAGCTGCTCATCAAAAAATAAAATCAACGGCTGAATGACAATATCTTTGAAACGCGAACGATATCCGCGTGTCAAAGCAACATGGCCTATACCGGCACCTGCGATGCCCAACAAAAAAATAAATAGGCTCCCTTGCCCTAACGTTCCGTTTAAAAAAAAGATCACGCCAGCGAAAACAACAGCCGCAGCTACGCTATAAACGGCCAGAACCTTGCGCAGCACATCTTTTCGCTGACGCTCAAGCCCAAGAAGGGGAGTATATAACTGCAGATTAAAAAATTGCCGAAGTTCTTCGATCGTGCGCATGATTATCCTTTTAACAAGCCGACTGGCAGACTCGCAAACTTGCAGACTTTCGCTGGTTTGCCAGCCTACGAGTTCGCTCGTCTGCAAAAAGATAATGGCTGCCTTTTTTATGCAAACAACTTCCCGACATCAACATTCTGCCGCTCGGTCTCAGGTATTTCAAAGACCTGTTTGCGCTTATAATTCATAGCCCCGGCCATGATATTGGTCGGAAACATCTCCACCGCATTATTGTAATCCGTGACCGCTGCATTATAGGCCCGCCGTGCAGCGGAAATCTGTTCTTCGATTTCCGTCAATGACCGTTGCAGCTGCATAAAATTTTCACTGGCCTTCAAATCCGGATAATTTTCAACCGCAACCATAATTCCTCCGATGGCCCTGGAGATGCGGTTGTCCAGCGCCACCTTTTCATCATCAGAAATTTTCTCCGATGATGCCTTGGCCCTCAATTCCGTGATCTCCGTCAAAACGCCAGCCTCATGCTGCATATAATTTTTTACTGCCGAGACCAGATTCGGGATCAGATCATATCGTTTTTTAAGAACCGCATCCACTCCCCCGAAGATCTTTTCCACTTCATTTTTCTTGCCGACCAGGGTGTTGTACATGCCGATCCATAGAAACACCACGACGGCCACGACAATCAACAATATTATCCCCATCATTCCCCCTCCTTGCCAGTTTGCTAGTCTGCTAGTTTGCTATTTCCTTCTTCTCCAATATCCTCATTCCACAATTGCGTATTGTTGTCGATAAAATTTTTCATCATATGAATACATTCATCCTCCTGCAAAATTTCTAAAACAATGCCATGTCGACGCAGCGTCTCTTCATCGCCTAAAAACGTCTGGTTCTCTCCAATCACGACTTTGGGAATGCCGTATAAACGGATCGCGCCCGAACACATCGCGCACGGAGAAAGCGTCGTATAGAGAACGCTCTCCCGGTAAACCTGCGCTGGTTGGCGCCCTGCATTTTCAAGCGCATCCATTTCCGCATGCAAAATCGCGCTGTGTTTCTGCACCCGGCAGTTGTGCCCGCGGCCGATAATCTTTCCCTGATGCACGATCACCGACCCGATCGGAATGCCTCCCTCAGCCAAACTGTTTTTAGCCTCCTCAATGGCTGCC
>CAZBHY010000139.1:1165-3939 GCA_964491705.1 uncultured Planctomycetales bacterium | reverse complement strand
GCAGGACAACGGTTTTCGAGACCGCTACCTTCAACCACTCAGACACCTCTCCTTAAATCTATACCAGCATGTGCCGCTTCCACTTTATCTCTTCGGAAAAAGCGGCCAACCACTCAGACACCTACCTCTCCTTAAATAAAATATCTCAACTATCAATCTTGCTGGATCAGCTAACAGCAATCAGAATGTGCCAGTTTCCGCAACAAAATCAGAAGAACTGGCCAACCACTCTTTCCGAAACAACAATATCATCCAGAATGTGCCGCTTCCACTTTATCTTTTCAGAAAAGCGGCCAACCACTCAGACACCTCTCCGTAAATAAAATATCTAACCACTCAATCTTGCTGGACCAACTAACGGCAATCAGAATGTGCCGATCACGTCCCCAACACATCTCCGCGATCTCAATGATTCACGGTTCGCAAATGATACTGGACTCCTAAAACCGGCCACGTTTGAATATTCTCATACGAATGCGGTCCATTACCAACAGCGTCAATATTAACACGAACATTCATATCTTCCAACATCGCAAATTGCTTGTTAAATGCACGCAACCGAGTTGGCGATGCCACAATGAAAAACTGCCGATCCCCGACGCGCTGAAAATCATAATAATATCCATACGACACCCGCTGACGAATCTGGCCCGAATAAAATTTGAGACTATGCTCATAATCAACCAATTGAACATCCGGAAGTTCTGACAAGCTCTGAATCGCCTTTCCTTCAACCATCTCATAGGCCGCGATATAATGTCCCAGCGCATAAATATTAAATACCGCCTGTTGCTGCTGCGATTGGCAATAGAAATAAAAAATAGCCCCAATAACAAACAGGGCCGTCAGGCCATATAAAAAAAATCGTCGCACAGCTTCTCCCTCACATCACTTTTTCCAAAACATCCACAATATGCTGATCAATTTTCGCACCCATCTCACGTAGCTCACGAATGGCCCCGGCGGATGTCAGCGCCTTATGATAGGGTCGATCTGACGTAATCGCATCAAAAATATCAGCAACCATCAAAATTCGAACGGGCAAATGAATGTCATCCCCCTCTAACCCGTCGGGATAACCCGATCCATCCAACCGCTCATGATGATGACGAACCATATCACATAAATTATTCAACGAACGAATCGGTTTAATAATGCTCTCGCCAACCACCGGATGTTTCTGCATCAATGCCATTTCGTCTTTATTTAAGGCGCTGGTCTTGGCCAAAATTTCATCTACCACACCAATTTTTCCCAAATCATGCAGCTTAGCCGCATCCCGTAAGGCAATCACATCATCCTTGGGAAGATCCATAGCATCCGCAATCTGAAGAACAATATTAGCCACCCGGTCCAGATGACCGCGGGAATAGGGATCTTTTGCTTCAACCGCCATAGCCAAAGCTGAAATCGTTTCAAAATACGTGCGCTCTTTGTCATCGTTCAATTTTGAATTTTCAACAGCGACAGCGGTCTGCAGGGCTAAATTATAAAGCAGCACCTTCTCTTCTTCGGTAAATGTCTCTTGTGACACACGGCCGCTCATAAAAATCACACCAATCACATCTTCATGCAAGACCATCGGCGCCGCCAACACAGGCGCTTCTAACACCGATGCCAGCACACTTTTCACTGGAATCTTATCCATCACCACCGGCTGCTTATGCTGACAAATATCCTTAAATAAAAAATCTTCCCGGTAAACACGTTCCGTGGGGATCTTTCGGACATCAATGCCAAACACGGCTTTCAAATAAAAATCCCCGGAGGCATCATCCACTAAAAATAAAAATCCAGATTTGCCATCCAAGGCCTCTGTCATCGTCTGAACAATCAACTCGAGGAAACTGTCAATATTTTCCATCGATGTGAGGCCTTCTCCGATGCGTGACAACACCGAATGCAGCGTTTTTTTCGCAAGTTCCAGGTTGCGGACATTCTCCTCCAAATGCGCCGTGATTTGACTAAATGATTGTGCCAGAACCTTCACTTCATTGGTATCATGCGTGTCCAGACGCCTCACCTTGTCCGGACCCAAAATACCCGTCAACAGTTCCTGATTTTTCGTGCCGACATCCACAATGCTTAACAAAATCGCGCGCATCGAAAAATTCCCAACGCCCACACCTGCGACCACAAACGCCATAATCAACGCAAACTGCGGCTCTGTGATCGTCAACTGCCCATTCTCACGCACCATCAGATAAAAATAATACAGCACCCCCACAGGCAAAACTGACATGAGAAAATACAAAATCGTCATTTTGCGAATCAACGACGCGTTTTCAAACGAGGTCAATTTAAATTTAGGAAACATCATGACTTTTCATCCATGGATATGGTGTTGACATTTAGTATATCATAACTTGCCGGTTGAAAAAGCGTTGATAAAATTTTTTCTCAACGCTCTCTGGGTCTTGCAATCACCGACGATACATGGATTGAAATTTCTGGATCTCTGCCTGAATGTCCGCGCACGGAATCACCGCAGAAATCGCGCATAATGCATCGGCTCCGGCCGCGACCACCTCTATGGCATTGGACAAATCAATCCCGCCGATTGCGACGATCGGAATGGAAATCTTCGCGCGTATTTCTTTCAGACCATCGATACCAATGGGCTGCCCCGCATCCGATTTTGTCGATGTTGAAAAAATCGGCGCGACTCCGATATAATCCGCACCTATAGCCTGTGCCGAACGCGCCTCCTCCAAGGAATGCACCGTCATCCCAATAATCCGTTGTTTGCCCAGCATCTTCCTGGCCGCAGCATA
>CAZBHY010000139.1:0-1155 GCA_964491705.1 uncultured Planctomycetales bacterium | reverse complement strand
AAAAGTGTGTCATGACATATTCGACGCAATTCCATCGCCTCATTAAACATCCAACGGCTACCAGCTGTTTTATGACGATATTGAACAACGCCAACGCCAGCCGCAACGGCCTGCTCAACATCATGGCGCGTTCCAAAAAGGCTCAGCCCAGAATCCGTAATAAAATAATATTCTTGAATCATGTGGTAACTTTTTGCCCCTTAATCACGTCATCCTGCGTTAAATCATACAGCGCATCCAACATTTTTGCCGTAAATGTCCCTGGCCCTGCAGACCGTTGGACCGCATGCTCTGATGCAATTTCAAAACATACCAATGCGGCCACCGCTGCCACAGTCACATCCTCGTCCACCGCAGCAAACGTCCCGATCACCGATGCCGCCATACATCCTGTTCCCACAACATTCGCCATCATCGAATGCCCATTTTTAATGCAATAAACCCTTTTCCCGTCCGTCACAATGTCCGTTTCGCCGGTCATCGCCACCGTACACCTCCGTGCCTGAGCAAGACTCACCGCCGTCGCCCGCGCATCAGCGTTGACCGATCCAGCATCAACACCTTTTGTCTGAACAGACAAACCGCTGATGCGCGCAATCTCTGACGCGTTGCCCTTGATCACAGAGATCGTTCCCGTATCCAATATGTCAAAACATTTGTCGTCGCGCAACTTGGTCGCGCCTGCCCCGCAGACATCCAGCACCACAGGAATCCCGCGGGCATTGGTCACCATCAATGCCTTCTTCATGGCCTCAACAAAATCCACCGTTAATGTGCCAATATTCAAAACCAGCGCCGATGCGATCCCGGCCATGTCCTCCATCTCTTCCAAGGCATGCGCCATGACCGGTGATCCCCCCAACGTTTTCACCACCTGAGCGCAATCGTAGATTGTCACCCAATTTGTCAAATGATGAATCACCGGTTTTTGTTTGCGAATTTTTTCTAACAACCGAAAAGCATTGATTCCTATCTGTGACATCAAACAAGCCCCCTTTTATAAAACATTACGATTTGTTTTCATATGGCGCTGTCCAACCATCCAACCCGAACCCATGATCGCATCACGCTACACGCTGCACACCGTTTATTCAAATAACCATGTGCTTAAATAGCGTTCTCCTGGACTGGGCAATATCGCGACAATGGTCTTGC
>CAZBHY010000138.1:0-3952 GCA_964491705.1 uncultured Planctomycetales bacterium | reverse complement strand
ACTGCGCGGCTGAGAACTATTTTTTCCAAATCCTCACCCTTGCGAATCAAATCGCCCAATGTATCCCGATGGCTGACGCGCACCGTATCCTGTTCAATAATCGGGCCCTGATCAAGCTCTGTGGTCACATAATGACTGGTCGCCCCGATAATCTTTACGCCCCGGCGATAGGCCTGCGCATACGGCTGACTGCCTGGGAACGACGGCAAAAACGAGTGATGGATATTGATCATCTGATTTTGGAACTGCTCAACAAAATGTGCGGTAAAAATCTGATGGTAACGTGCTAAGACAATCAGATCAATCTGATGACGTCTGAGCAAATCCATCATGGCCGTCTCTTGTCCAGTCTTTATATCGGGTGTTACCGGCACATGCATAAAATCAATGCCGAATTCCTCTGCGGTCTCCTTGCCGACGGCGTGATTACTGATGATCAAAGGGATTTCACACCGCAAATAACCCGACCGGTGTTTCCACAATAAATCATGCAAACAATGCAGTTTCGCGGAAACGAAAACGGCCATTCGCGGTTTCATATCATCAAAGAAAATTCTCCACGACATCTGAAACCGCTGAGCGACGCAGAGAAAACGCTCTAAGGTTTGCTCCTTCGATAGATGAAACCCCTCAACGCTCCATTCTATCCGCATAAAAAACGTATTGGACTGATCATCAATATGCTGATCCGCGTGTACAATATTGCCATTGTACTGATAAACAAAATCCGCCACCGCCGCGGTAATCCCTTTTTGATCCGGGCAAGATATCAATAAAATCGCATGCGCCATTGCGTCCTCCTTCTCCGATTGTTCATTCTGCTACGCCGGATGACGTTCTGCCATCGACCAACGCGCGTTACCGAAATAAAGCCTTGACCTTGGGATCACGATCGATCACCCGCACCAGCGCCTCAACAGAATCGTCTTCCGATAAGATCGTATAAAAATCTTTCTTCAGCGACGGGGCAACACGAAAGGCCTCAATCCATTCCTCCCGTATCAACGGATCGCATGAAAATGCGTGCCAAAATCCTGTGGCATCAAACACAGCCGCAATACGCTGCGTATATTTCCCGCCGTGAAGATGACTCACCAAATAGGTCGCCATCCCAACCTGCAACCCGTGCCAACGGGGTCTGGCGCTCACAATATCCAGGGCATGACTGATCAAATGCTCACTGCCGCTGGCTGGCCGTGATGACCCGCAAACCCCCATCGCAATGCCATTGAGCATCAACGCCGTGGCCAACAAACGCACCCCTTCCATATCCCGCACCGGATTGGCCATGAATTGAAAAACAGTGGCATCAGACAACAATGCAGCAAAATCATTCACCTGCGTTCCCTGTTTTTTATGTGCCAGTTTCCAGTCGGTCACCGCCGTCAACTTTGCCATCAAATCCCCAATGCCAGACCACCATAACACCTGTGGTGCGTCCAAACACACCTGTGTGTCCACCACCACTCCATATGGCATGGTCGCCGGTAAGGATGTTTTGATTCCTTGAATATCCAAACTCACCTGCGGTGAACAAAATCCGTCGTTGGACAATGCCGTTGGCATCGCAATATACGATATGCCGGCTAAAAAGGCCACATACTTCGCCATATCCAGCGCCCTGCCTCCACCGAAACCAATCAGCAGATCAGCACTGGCCGGCATTGTGCGGGCCATCTCTTGTGCGTGTTCAAAACTCGCTGAGGAAATTTCCACCCGCTGGACCACAGGGATAGCATTGTCCGCCAATGACTGCTCCACACGGCAACTGAAACTCGAATCAAGTTCGCGGTTCAACACAAGCACCGCATTTTTAAAACCACCACGCCTGGCATAAATGCCAATACGGTCCAATGCCCCATCCTTGATCCGAACCAGTGTCGGAATAAAAATCTGCGTGCTATTCAGCATGATCGGACTCCTGAAGCAGTCCCTCGGCCACATCTGACCAGGTCTCAAAAAAATGAAACGGCTCGCCGATTTCACTCAGCCGCGTGGCCAACCACTTGCGTGCAAAACGATACTGCGGCTGCACCAAAAGCGCTGCCGGAAGATCGGGCCGCCCATCTCCAGCAAAAGCGACACGGGATGATTTTTTCAAGGCATCCTTGACCACAGCAACCTTATTGATCCCCAAATCTGCTGAAAGAAATGGCGAATGAACGGGCAATGTCATAATCAGTCCTTGCCCTTCCGAAAATTCCCCGGGATTGGCATGGACCAAAACCTCAACCCCCGCCTCAGCCAGAATACGCTTAATATACCAATCGCACCCAGCAGACGCAACAACCACATCCCATCCACCATGACGCAGCTGTTCCACACTCTGAGAAATGGCCGGATCAATCTGCATCCGCTGAATAATATCCACAATCTCCGATTGGCTGGCACGGATCGCAGCAAAGATCCGACGCAATGCCTCAAAATGAGTAATCTTCCCAGCTTCATACTGCTGCCAATGCCCGTCATCAAGGACATCGGGAAAATCCTGACACACCAGATCATAAAAATCATGCGCTGTCATAGTTCCATCAAAATCAGAGACTAAAATTGCGTTTGGCTGAGTTTCCATGATGATTCCTTATAAAAAATAAACGGCAGTATCGACCCGGCCAGACCGCTGGGAGCTGCTCTAAACATACGACTTTTTTCAATCACAAAAATCGATACCTCACCCACAGAACCGCGGCCAAAGACACCAGATTCACGACCAAACCGGCCGTCATCCTCTGGCGGTCCTGCCACGACAAAAAATACACCAACACCATCACCGAAAAAAACCCACAGAGATGTGCCAAATGAGACACGCCATCCTGCTCCCCTCCCAAGAACCCCCTGACATCCGCGTAAAAAAACATCCATCCCTTGACCATCGTTGGAATGGGCAGCAGCATTTCCCATGTGATCGAAAACGGTGCAATGAGCATCGCCGCCGCCATCAACCCCATCACTGCGCCCGACGCGCCGACCACCGCGACATTTTTCTGCAGAACAACGGTATACACAACCAAAGAACATAACATCGAAATAAATAACGCTCCAAAATAAATAAACAGCACGGTCGAAACTCCCAGCCGCCGCTGGACAATGCGCCCGAAAATAAAAACACCCAGCATATTCAGCGCCAAATGTTCCCAACTCAAATGCAAAAACCCTGATGTCACCAGACACCAATAATGCCCCTGCGCAATATTGCCGGGATACAAAATAAAATATTGGACCCACTCAGCTCCGCGATGCGAAAACTGAAAAAAAACATACACCGCCGTATTCAGGACAATTAAAAAAACAGCGGCCAGTGAGCCGGACCAAAATCCTGAACTCGTCTGCCGCTGTTTTCGATCCTCTGTCGGTTTCATAATAGAACGGCCACAGAGACAATACTCTCGGCCAAAAATATTCTGCCTTTTTTATAATAAGATCCGGGCGTCAACCGCAAAACTTCCTGCCCCGCTGGTCAGCAGCGGATTCACATCAATCTCTTTAACCAATGGCGCGAGTTTTTGAACAGCCATCAATGTCTGAATGATGGATTCCTTGTGGGCAGTCATCCCGCGAAAACCGTTTAAAATCTTTTTTGCCTTGATCTCATCAATCATCTTTTCCGCCTCACCCCTACCGAACGGAACAACACGGAATGTAACGTCTTTCAAGGCTTCCACAAAAACCCCGCCCAACCCGAACATCACCACGGGACCAAACTGTGGATCATGACTCAACCCCACAATACACTCGATCCCTTGAACCATCTGAATCAAATTGACCCCCAGGACATTGGCCTGCGGCATCTTGTTCTGAACCGTACGCATCATCGCCTCATATTTTTCCTTCAATTCCTGGCGATCGCGAATATTGACAACCACGCCACCCACATCCGATTTATGCAAAATATCGGGCGAAGTAATCTTCATGGCCAGCGGATACATGCCTTCCGCTTTATTCAAGGCGTCCT
>CAZBHY010000137.1:0-3977 GCA_964491705.1 uncultured Planctomycetales bacterium | reverse complement strand
GGTGCCGTTTAATATCGCCAGTTATGCCTTGCTGCTGATGATGGTGGCGCAGGAATGTCAGTTGACGCCGCGGATGTTTGTTCATACCTTGGGTGACGCGCATATTTATCTGAATCATATCGATGGGTTGAAGATGCAGCTTGAGCGCACGCCCAAGCCCTTGCCACGTGTTGAGATTGCGAAAAAACCTTTTTTTGACATCCAATTTGATGACATTGTGTTATGCGATTATCAGCATGATGCGTTTATTAAATTTCCGATTGCCGTATAACAGACATCTCATATGCGTCGGTATTCCGTGAGAGGATGGGTGCATGCAAAAATTTTCTCTGATTGTTGCCATGGATAAAAATCGCGGTATTGGCAAAGACGGCGGTTTGCCGTGGCACCTGACGTCTGATTTAAAACATTTCAAGCAAATCACCTTGTCGGCCGCAGAGGGGAAGGTCAATGCGGTCGTGATGGGGCGAAAAACATGGGAGTCGCTGCCCAATTTATATCGACCTCTGCCGGGGCGGCTGAATATCATTTTGACCCGGAATAAGGAAATCAATGTGCCGGCAGGATGTTTTCGCTGCGCAGATTTGGATTCGGCCTTGGAGATGTTGTCCCAACGATGCGACATTGATCGTGTCTTTGTGATCGGAGGGGCCAGTGTGTATCAGCAATCGATTGATCGGCCTGGGTGTGAGTGTGTGTATGTGACGGAAATTGATGGCGTCTTTGAATGCGATGTTTTTTTTCCAGAGATCCCTCCAAGATTTCAACGTGTGGCGGTCAGTGAACGCTTTGATGAGAAGAACATCGGATTTTCGTTTGTGACATATCAAGCGGTATGAGCGTTTCTTTATCTTGGTGACATGGGCGAAAAAAGCCGAATATGATTTTACATAACTTGTTGTATTTCAACAATATATAATATTTTTTGGCGAAATATAATATATATAGTATACTTGATAGTAGGAATACAATATTGTTATGCAAAATATTGCTAAACAAAAAAAGAAAATCCTCCTCATTGATGATGAAAAGCATCTGACAGATATGCTGTCGATGCTTCTGGAAACACGAGGCTATGAGGTGGATGTCGCGAACACTGCTGCGCAAGCCTTTCAGCAGGTTAAATCTGATCATGACTTGATTCTGCTTGATCTTGTCCTCCCTGATCTCGATGGCCTCGAAATTTGTCGCCGTCTCAAATATGAACAATCGACAATGCATATTCCAATCATCATGCTCAGCGCCCATTCTTTATATGAAGATAAAATTGAAGGTCTGTATTTGGGTGCGGATGACTTTCTTATAAAGCCGTGTGAACATGAGGAATTATTCGCTCGCATGGAAGTGGCGATGCGGCGGAATAATGGACTCGCCCGTTTGAAAAGTGAAGATGACATCGTCTCTGAACTCAGGCGCGTCCTTGACGAGAGTTTAATTGTTCCTCATTTTCAGCCAATTTATCAGTTGGATCCTTTTAGCCTATATGGAATCGAAGTGTTAAGCCGTCCTTCGGTGGAAGGATATTTATCTAATCCGGATACATTTTTCAAGGCCGCGCTGCAATATGGATTGTATACAGAGTTAGAATTAATGGCATGGTCCATGGCGCTCGATCGCTTGTCCCATTCCCTTTACAATGAGAAGATTTTTTTGAACTGCAATCCCTATTTTATCGAGACGGCAAAATATGAACGGGTCAAGAGCATATTTGAAAAATATGAAATTTCCACGAAGAATGTTGTTTTGGAAATTACAGAACGGTCTGCGATTTCTGATTTTAAAATTTTCTTTAATCAATTGAAAAGCTATCGGGATTATGGGTTTCATTTTGCGGTGGATGATGTGGGCGGTGGTTATGCCAGTTTGGAATCGATCGTTCAGACGAAACCTGAAGTGGTGAAGATCGACCGTCATATTGTGACCGATGTTTCCAAAGATCCTTTCAAGCGCAGTATCGTGCATTTTATTGTCTCCTTCTGCCAGGAGAACCACATTATGTCGGTTGCAGAGGGCATTGAAACACGGGATGATTTGCAGGCGGTGCGTGATTTGGGTGTTGTCTGCGGTCAGGGATTTTATCTCTTTAAGCCCACCGCGCAAATTGATTTGCAGAACTTTTCCCAGCGTCCGTTGGCCAGTTGAGGCCAGCGGCATTCCTTTCGCATGACATTCCTCAGAATTCTTTTGCAAAGTTGCCAATCCTTGTTATAATTTGGATACTTTCATAACTTATACATACTAATAATGATAGAACTATTATTTCTATTTCTTACTGTCCTTATCCTATCTGCATTATGCTCCATGTCTGAAGCAGCTGTTTTGAGTCTGCCCATGACACGCGCCCGTATTTTAGCAGATCAGAAAAAACCTCACGCCAAAGTGCTGCTGTATTTAAAAGAACATATGAGTATGACGATCGCGACGATTGTAATCCTCAACAATTCCATTAATATTATCGGGTCGATTTTTATTGGCCAAAAGATTGCGCAGCGTTTTGGGGATCAATGGCTCGGGTTGGCCTCTGCCGTGGTGACATTTATGATTATTGTTGTTTCCGAAGTGATTCCCAAAACAGTGGGAGAGCGTTATAAAACAACTGTTTCGTTGCTGTCAGCCAAGCCGCTATGGGTGCTGGTCCAGATATTGCGTCCGGCGGTTGGGCTTTTATCATATTTGACCCGGCCTTTCACGTTGAATCATCGTTCGACGCCCAATATTACCGAGGAAGAAATAAAAATTTTATTGCGCATTGGCAGGGATGCCGGGACAGTCGAGATGGATGAGGAGGCGTTGTGTAATCGCGTTTTTAAATTGAATGACCGTCGGGCATTTCAGATTATGAAGCCGATTGATCAGATTTGTGCGTTGCCGGCAGACAAGACCTTGGGAGAA
The DNA here is from genome assembly GCA_964491705.1 of uncultured Planctomycetales bacterium. GTDB lineage: Bacteria > Omnitrophota > Gorgyraeia > Zapsychrales > JANLHA01 > JAKLFA01. The sequence continues at coordinate 1,085 of CAZBHY010000137.1, read as the reverse complement.
TTGAAAGACGAGATTATTCGCATTCGTTATAGCCGTTTGGCGGTTTATGACCGGGATCGGCATGATTTTGTCGGGATGGTGCAGCATCGTGTATTGTTGCGGGAAATCGCCAAGGATAATGAGAGTGCCACGATTCGTGAATTTATGACGGTGCCGATTTTTGTGAATTGGTTCGCCAAGGCGGATGATCTGCTGCATAAATTTCAGACATATCATCAGCATCTTTTTATTGTGCAGGATACACATGGCAAAGACGTCGGGTTGGTGACGATGGAGGATGTCTTGGAAGAGTTGTTTGGGGAGATTTACGATGAGAAGGATATCCGCCCGAAAGATCATTTGGCGGTGCAGGCAAACGCCGAAGAGGAACGTGCGCGCAGCGACGAGAATTTCGGCTTGGATATTCAACATCCGCAGAATCCTGAAACGTTTGAGATCCGTTAAGGATGACAGTGCCAGGTATTATGGGTTGTTTTTTTTAGCGTAGTGATGCATGGCATGAAACCCCGGGGAGAGAAACATGGCGCAGAATATTTTTTATGATGTAAGCCGGTTTACGGATCAGGAAATCTATTATTTTAAAGAAGGATCCCTGTTCCGTTCGTATGAACATCTCGGCGCGCATGTCATGAGCAGACACGGTGTCCCCGGTGTGTATTTTGCCGTGTGGGCGCCCAATGCCAGTCATGTGTCAGTTATCGGTGATTTTAACGGTTGGAATGCACATACCCATCCGCTGGCTCCTCGCTGGGATGGGTCAGGGATATGGGAAGGATTTGCGCCTGAAGTGGCGGAAGGGGCATTGTATAAATTTCATATCACGTCCAAAGATGGCCATTTGCAATTTGACAAAAAAGACCCATTTGGTTTCACGGGGGAGGTTCCCCCGCAAACAGCGTCGATTGTCTGCCGTTTGGATTATTCATGGGATGATGCTTCCTGGATGAAAGAGCGCTATCAGCGCAATGCCCTCAACGCGCCGATTTCGATTTATGAGCTGCATGTGGGTTCGTGGATGCGGCATGCGCATGATAATAGTTGGCTGTCCTATCGGGAGATCGCGGAAGAGTTGTCGCGCTATGTGC